>CALABN010000335.1 GCA_937885735.1 uncultured Bacteroidota bacterium
CTCTGGAATATTAAGTGACATCATATCAATAAATACTTTGCATCCAATATCCTTGGTTGAACCATCATTCTTAAGTACCTTTTTAACCCATCTAAATTCGTGGGTGTCCATACCAGGCTTAATACCAGTCTTAAGAGTTGAACCGTATTTTTCGCCACTTGTTGTGACATTACAGCTTAATGCTCCAGAGATGCCGTATAAAGGAATATCAACCTCGCCACCAGGCATTTTAACAGTTTGTGTCAACCACTCAACGCTTGGAATAGTTACATTAACATTTTCGCCAATAAGCTTTTTGCTTTTGTACCAAGTATCAGCAAGTATTGCTGCAGTCTTATCAATCTTCATTCTCAGCACCTCCTGGAATAAGTGTTGCATAACCTTCGTCGGTCCAAATAACAGTCAATGTTCCATCCTTAAACTGTGGAACCGGTGTATCTGTTAATTGCCATGCAAAGCTGCCGTTTTTGATATCAGAAATATCAATCATTCCATCTGCAATAAACTTTGGATGTCCAACAAGAGCACCAATATCAACAAGATTATCAAGCTTAGCTTCTTCGTCAGCAATGATTGATTCAAGTAAACCAACATTCATTGGTCCATCTTGAAGCTCAGGGCTTGAAAGAATGAAATCGTTAGCAAGATAAATTTGCATTGCTCCGTACGTGTCAAAAATTTCTTTTCCAAGAGTTGCCTTTTGCTCCTCGCTAAATGCCGAAGTATGGCCACCCCATAAACGCCAATTTCCATTCCAACGAATTGCTGTTGTAATGCCATTTGAATTAAGCTTGTTACCATCTTCGATGTCAATACCTTGGTTAACAGCTGTTGCACCAAAATAAAGAGAATCAATATTGATTACTTTATTTGATGCTGTTTCAAATGGGATTCCAGCGTTATTCATATCTGTAATCATTTTTTGTGCAGCAAATAATGTTGAGATATGATACTTACGATTACCAGCTTTAACCATTGGATAAAAAGCTTTTGACCAAGGATTATTGTAATTGTTTGTATCAGCCCAGTTAATAGCTTCGTCAACTGTTTGAACAGCAACGCTTTCTGCATTAACAAGTGGAATATCAACATAATATTGAGCTGTAAATCTTCAATTGATTGATTTTGTTGCTTCTGCGAGTGCAGTTTCAACAGCTGGAATTGAGGATGTTTTTGGTGCAAGAACAAGTGTAGGAACAACATCTGTTTCTTGATATACACTTTTAAGGACCTTAAGTCCAGTAACAGCACCAGTTGTTGAATCCTTTGTTCCGATAACTGCACTTGCCATTTGTGCATCGGTCATTTCAATCTTGTTGTATGTATATGCGTTTGATGTAATTCCGGCTGAAGAAATATCCATAACAGTCAAAATTCCACGATTCATATCATAATCAAGAGAATAATCGACGCCTTCTGTTTTGCCAGTAAGTTCAAAAGAATCAACAATCATTTTTGAATCGGTAATTGTTGCCTTCTTTTGTACAAATGTCAATGTACCTGTTTCATCATCGTCTGCGATGTGAATTGATGGGTCAAGAACATTGATAAAATGAACTGGTCCAATATTGCCTGATGCATTTCCAAAATGCACGTGCATAGCTTCGCACAATGGGTATTGCTCCCAGTCTTCAGAATAACCTAAAAGGTTAATAGCTTCTTGCATATTATTGATAGTTACGACTTTATTGATGCTATCAGCTGAAAAGCCTTTGACAGTGTTAATTGGTGCAGCACCAACATAAACAACACCAGCATCAAACAAATCAACCTGCGTAATTTGGTCTTGTCCAAAATATGCATATCTGCCATGTAAGTAGCTCATAGTTTGCCTCCTTATAATAAATGTCTGTATTCATTTGATGGATTTAGTGGCGAATACATTTCCACTGAAAAAGCGATATCCAAATAATACATTGGATAGAAATTAATAAGAGATTTTTGTTCTTTAATTGTTCTGCGTTGAATGCCTTTTTTATAATCAATCTTATAACCATTGATTGAACCTACAGTCTTAAGCTTGTTTGTAACAGCTTCACTAAAAGCAAAAACATCACGCCAACCTTCAGCATCACGCTTATAAGTTTTGTTAACAGAGATTTCAACGTCGTTTTTTTCGTCTTTGCTAGTGCCAGGATTCCAAACTGCTAAATGAATAATGATGTCAACTGAGCCTTGATGTTCTAAAATGCTTTCATCGGTATCGTCAAGCTGAACAACGGCAAACGGAGCGTGTTTTTTAAACTCTGCTTCATTCAATTCGTCAAACGGAACAAACATTGAGAATATTTCAGGCTTTGCCAATATAAATTCGCCAGTTAATAAATCAACTGGTTTTTTTAAATTAACGTTTTCACAAGCCTCTACAAGCCAGCTGTTAATTGAATCAATGCAATTCATAATGTTTTGCATATCAATAGCCTCCATTAGCCTTCATAGTTACAAGTGCCATTCCAAAATCTTCTGTCCAAGATAAAACAATATAATCAACACCATCATAATCGATTAATGTTCCATAGCCTTTTCTAGGTGGCAAATCAGAACATTTTGCATAGAATGCACGGTCGGCTTCACCGATTTCATCCATCATTCCACCCTTAAGCTCTTTTAGAATGTCGTTATCTTCAACGACTCGAATTTTTTCACCTTCGACAAAGCGTTCAACTGCAAAATCGTCAATATCGAGAAAGACATCATAAATGTCTTCCTCGATTAAATCTTTTAAACTCATATCGTTTACTGTGGGAGCTCTGCATCAAAAACTGGTGCATCAGCATCATCTGTCTCAATATCATTCTCAACGCTATCACCTGCTGCAAGAATGACATTAATAATATCGTCCTTCTTTTTAACACCCTTTGGAATAACAATGCCTGATTCATTTGCCATTGCTTTGAGCTTATCAATACTCATTCTCTTTAAAGCATCAATATTGATTACATTGCTAGTTAAATCTTCTTCAACTGTTGGCTTTTCTGTATCAGTTTGTTCAACCTTGATTGCAATGCCAAGATTGACAAGTCTTGTTTCCTCCTCTGCAGAAAGACTAATTGGTGGATGTGAGCTATTAATTGGCTTAACTTGTTTGCCAATTCGCATTCCGTATGTACCGTTAATGATTTTAATCATTGCTTAATCCTCCTCAACAACCTCTGCTGTAACCCAAGGATTAACCTTTTTAGGTAGTGGAAGAGGATGAGAATGAAGAATAATTTCTCTAGTTCCGTGCTTCTTATCAGAGATATACTGAGGAACACGAGCACCAGTATAATTAACATAATCCTCTGCATCGCCCTCACCTTCAAGAAGAATAGTGCTACCATAAGATGTGTGACCGCATGCAGGAGCAGTAATAACAATGCTTGTTGTTGGAACAAATGGAACAATTTCGCCAGTTGCATCATCTTGATATGTTTCATCATAAGTGATTACATTTAGCTTATGACCCATAACAATGATATAACCAAGAAGAGCTGCGCCGGCAATATCTGTTGAAATGCCAAGAGCACCTGCATCAAGATTCTTTGTATCAAGTTGCTTAATGAATTCTGCATTGTTCTTGAGAACAGAGATTGCAAGAGAACCGCAAAGAAGGTCTGATGCTTCCTTGCCCTCAGTTGTAAGCATCTTAACCATTGCCCAGATGTCAGCTTCAATAGTTGCCCATGGTGTTGTAGAATCCCAAGTGGCATTTGGTGTGAAAAGAGTTCCATTATTTCCATTGTTTGAAAAATCAATTTGACAATCAATGGTCTTGTTTTCATCATTCACCGAACAGTAAACCGTCTCGGTGCGGCCATTCAGCATGATTTTCAACTGATTATCCTCAAAATGGATAAATTCGACCTTGAAAGGCTGTGCCTCGATGCTGCCTTCCAGATATCCCGCTTGCACTTTTTTAATGCTGACCGGAATTTTTTTACCTTCCACATCGACAGTGAGTTGCATGTGGAAACGCCAGTAACCGATTTGTTCCCAAACGTTTTCAGTTTCGCTGTTGAACTGCTTCTTGCAGCAATCGTACAGCAAAAACGAAGCGACAATATCATTCGTATTTATCGCTCTGCGACTTTCGGTCAAGGCCGTCAGCAATTCGTCCTTATGGCTTTCGCAAAACGATGTATCTAACTTGTTTTCAACAAAATCCTGATTCTTGATGATTTCCCAAAGATAAGCCTTGTTGGTGGTCAGACCTTGCAAAATGAACTCGTTCAAGGCACGTTTGGCCGTGTCGATGGCACCTTGACGGTCTTTGGCATGACAGGTCAGTTTGGCAATCATCGGGTCGTAGGCTTCTGAAATCGTGCAAGTTCCATCGATGCTGCTGTCGACGCGCGCCCCTCTGATTTGCGGTTCGTGATAGGCTGTCAGTTTGCCGGGAGTCGGCAAAAATCCGTTTTCAGGATTTTCGGCATAAACGCGCAACTCGATGGCGTGGCCTTGTGCCGTGATGCTTTCCTGCGTGTAACCCATTTCCTTGCCGCGTGCAATGCGGATTTGCTCCTCAACAATGTCGATGCCCGTGCGTTGTTCGGTGACAGGATGCTCCACCTGAATGCGGGTGTTCATCTCCAAGAAATAGAAATTCAGGTCCTTATCGACCAAAAACTCAATGGTTCCCGCATTTTTGTAACCCACTTTTTTGCAAAGTCGGACTGCCGTCTCAAACATCTGTTGGCGCTTTTCCTCCGTCAAAGTCGGCGAAGGCGATTCCTCGATGATTTTCTGATAACGGCGCTGGATGGTACATTCGCGCTCGTGCAAATGAATGACATTGCCGAAATGGTCAGCCAAGACCTGCACTTCGATATGTCGCGGATTTTCAATGTATTGCTCAACGAAAACGGTGCCATCTCCGAAATATTTCTCCGCCTCGCGAGAAGCGCGTTCCAATTCATCTTTCAGCGTTGCCTTGCTGCCGACGATGTGCATTCCCTTGCCGCCGCCGCCAGCCGCCGCCTTAATCAAGACGGGATAAGGCATGGCATCGGCCTGTGCCAAAATTTCATCAATGCTGCCCGTAATGCCGAAAGTAACGGGAATATCGTTTTCGATGGCAAATTGCCTTGCCGCAATCTTGTTGCCCATCAGCCGCATGGTTTCGGCATCGGGGCCAATGAAAATCAAGTTGTTGGCAGCACAAGCCTCAGCCAATTCAGGACTTTCGGAAAGGAAACCATAGCCAGGATGAATGGCTTCGGCGCCTGCATCAAGTGCCGCATCGATGATTTTCTGTATGTTGAGATAGGTGTCCTTCAACGTGCCGTTGCCCAAGGGACAGGCTTCATCGGCCATGCGACGGTGCAAAGCCTGGGCATCATTGTCGGCGAAAACGGCCACCGAAACGATATGCAACTTGCGCAATGTCTTGATGATACGCACTGCAATCTCGCCACGGTTGGCCACAAGGACCTTATTGATTCTTCTGCTGTTCATATCGAATGTTGTAATGGCACAAAAATAGGGATTTTTCTTTTTTAAACAGATAATTGGCATCAACAAAATCAACTGCTAACCTATTGGCCTAAAAAATACATTTCATTTTTTCCATCAATTGAACATTTTATTATTTTTGCCCAAATTTGATTAAATTTGCTTGAACATCAGGCAAAAAGAAAATACCATGAACGATAACGACAGACAACAAGTCCGTGTGCGGACTAACGAACAGCAGTCCGAGGCCGTAAAACCCAACGTCAACATTGAGGAGAAGAAGAGCCTGACAAACTGTCCGCATTGCGGCGCGGCGATAGAAGAAAAATATGAGATTTGCCCTGTCTGCGGCTACAAACTGGTTGATTACTGCACATTCTGCGGTTCACCCATGTTGTCTACCGACATCGATTGTCCCGAATGTGGAATGCCCTCTGATGGCATCATTTGCCCCGACTGCGGCACCCTTAATTTCAGAAGTTTCTGCCGCAAATGCAGCAAGCCCCTCTCGAGGGTCGCACGAAAGTCAGTCGAAAAAGCCATGGCCGACCCCAAGGTTCAGGAAGCCGCCCGCATCTTCGCCAAAATGGCAGAACTGGAAAATGAATTGAAAAACGCAGATGATGACGACGCATCCGAGGACAATACGCCTCACGAGCCTACCGAAGCGGAACTTCGCTTGCGCGAATTGATGGGCAAAGTGGGTTTCAAGCCGGCAGAAAAACCCAAGGCACAGCCAAAGTCATCACCATCGCGCAGCCGCGAGGCCGTGATGGAAGAATACCAACGCATGGTGGAAGAAGCCAATAAAGTGCTGGAAACGATGGTGCCGCCTGCAGGATGCACTCCCCAGGAACAACGCAACTACGCCACCGCACGCAAAGTGGCCATCATGGAAACCGTGAAAACAGAAGTCACGCTTGGATGGGTCTGCAACCGATGCCATATACTGCACAACGACCCAAGCGAATGTGGCGTGAGGGAATTTGGGGGAAAGTGGACTACGGAAACAATTGTCACACAAAAGAAAGTCTATAAATAAAACAACATATAAAGCCCATGGACAACGGCAATAACAAACAAGGCGAACCCAACATCGATTCCAATAATGCAGCGAGAGAACTGAAACTGCCTTCCCTTTCTGTTCCCAAAACAACGCCACTGACAGAACAATTGTCTTCAGTATCTAAAAGGACGAATGTTAAGCCAGAAGGAACAGCCGTTAAACCTGAAAAAACAGCCGTTAAACCCGAAAGAACAACTGTTAAACCCGAAAAGACAGCCATTAAGCCCGAAGGAACAGCCATTAAACCTGATGACACGACTACCCAAGCCAAGGAACAAGCATCCTCAAGCAAATATATGTACCAAGTGGGCGACGTCATCACAATAGGCAGCCACAACTGCACGATTGTTGAGCCGCTCGGCAGCGGCACCGAAGGCGAAATTTACAAGGCAAGGGAAGGCCGGAAAACCTACGCGCTGAAGGTCTGTCACGAAGACTTCAAGACCAACACAAAAGTGCTGTCAGCCCTGCAAACGCTCAAAGGCAAAGGTTATATCGTCGACATAGAGGATTATAGCGACACATTCGAACTCATGGAATTCGTAGAGGGCAAAAGCGCCGCTTTTACCGATTTCAATTTTCCTGCCGACCCAAAACATGAGAAAAAAGCGCAAACCATACTCGCCATTGCCGTTAAGGTGGCCATGAGCCTCGACAAGATGCACGAAGCCAAGGTTTTGCATAAAGACATTAAGCCTGCCAACATTCTCATCAAGGACATTAGCACTTGGAACTGCGTGCTGTGCGACTTTGGCATTGCCGACATACTGAAAACGGAGATGAAAAACGGCATCGTGCGCACATTCTGCGTGACAAAACGAAGCCGCACCCCCATCTATGCCGCTCCTGAAATCTACAAGGAAGACAACGCCATCATCAACGACGACCAAAGCATCTCCAGCGAGATGACGCCCAAGTCGGACTTCTATTCCCTCGGCATGACCATACTCTCGCTCTGGATGGGCGAAGAAGCCATGAGAAACGCCGAAGCCGAAAATGCCCTGAGAAAAATAAGGGGACACATCACCGTTCCCGACGACATGCCCGACCCTTTGAACCGCATCACGCGAGGCCTGCTCATCAAAGACCCCGCCAAACGCTGGGACTACAAGTCGATTGAGGCTTTCCTGAATGGAGAAGACGTATCGGTCGAAGAAGACGAGATACTTGCCGACCTCAACATCGTATACAACACCTTAAAACACCAGATAGCACACACTTTGGAGGATTTGTCCCTTTTCATGGATGAAGACCACGAACTTGCAGCCCGCTATCTTTACAAAGGACAAATCAACAAGTGGCTTTCCGACTATCCCGAACTTCAGGCCCGCTTAGATGACATTGTGGAAAACCGCTACAAAAAAGACCATGAAGGTGGCGCTATCGCCGCAATCTTTACCATCAGCCCCGAAATAGGCTTTATCTTGAAAGGTTTCGACAGGACAACCGGCGAAGAGGTAAATGGCGTGGCTTATTCATTGAAAGATGTAACGGACTTCTACAGTCGCGCCCTTCCACATCCCTATGATAACAACCTCGACGGCATCGCATTCTTCGAATGGGTCAGGTCGCGCAATGCCGGTTTGGCCGATGCAATGCCAACTTCGGAGACTGACTTCGAGACTTTCATGCTCCGTCTGCAAACCATCGACCCGCTGACCGACATCAACCTCTGCAACGACCCAAACGACCCCGACTATGCAATGACCCAGGAAGGCATAGCGCGCACACTCAACAAGGCTTACAACATTTTCTACAACACTTATAACGGCGACTTGGATGCTTTGCTGGACGACACTTCCGGTATGGTAAACGACCCGAAATACAGGAAAATCACGTTGGAAACCGTGGCGCACATTGCCGCCAATGTCATCGAACCGCAAAACGAAGGCCTCAATTACATCGCCGATTTCATGAAAACAAAAGGCAACAGGTTCAGCAAACAGATTGACTGGCTTAACCATTGCCTTGATTACGAGAACGAAGACAACCAAGAAAAGGCAGGGCCAAAAGACGAGGTCTATCTCAATCAAGTGGCCTGGATGAGAATCATCAAGGGCTACGGCATCGACCCCATTTATCATCTTGAAGATGAAAATGCGGATGTCACCACGGTAGAGGAACTGTTCAAATTCCCGAAAAAGACACTCAGGAAAGAATACTACGAACGCGGTTTGCAGGGCTGGCTTGCGGTGCAGCACCACGAAAATCCCAATGCCAGTCTCGGGGAGAAATTCGCCTACGAAAAACTGCTGTACGACTACCTTGAAGACGTGCGCAGGATTGACGGAGACGATGAAGCCGTCCAACGCTTCGACGAGGCCGTTGCAGAGGCAAGACACATATACAGCGAAGGCAAAGGCAAAATTGGCAGACAGGGCAAACGCAATGCCACACAACTCATCCTGTCGATACTGCTGGGCGTGTTGCCTTGCCTGGCACTTGCCACCGTACTCGTGGTAAGCATCATCATGCATCCGTCATTAGACATGTCAGGATTCAAGTTGGAAAGATTCATTTGGCCCGTGGGGCTTGTCATAGGAGCCATTTCCTATTTCGTTTTCGATGCCGACGGCTGTGTGCTGCCAATAATCTCGGGAGCGATTGGAGCCGTGGTGCTGTTCTTCTTAGTCAAGTTTTTAGGGAAATACATCCTATACATTTATCTCGCCGTGGTATTGGCGGCGCTTATCGTGTTTTCCATAAAGACAATTTTTTCAAAAAGCAGTTATGCCACAAAAGCACGGCGCTTCGACAAGCCTGATTTTGAGGAATTTGTGCT
>CALABN010000336.1 GCA_937885735.1 uncultured Bacteroidota bacterium
GTGGTCATTGTTGACGGCAATTTTGAGAATATCAAGATTACCCGACCGATTGATTTGGTATTCGCCGAAGCGTTGCTTAAGGATAGGTGATTTTTTCCCTAATTTTTTCTGAAAATAGGAAATGCCACGTTGAGTCCAATTTCAGGGCCTTTGCTATAACCAGCTTCAAGCAATAGTGCAAAGTGGTCCAAGCCATAACCTATTTTACCTTTGACTGTAAGACCCCGTCTGTTTTTTGTCTGATATAAATCGTAGTCGTCGAAGTCTTCGTCATAGTAAATGGTGTATTCGTCGTCGAGTATGGTGCAACCAATTAAGCAGCCAATAAATAAACCGTTATTCTTTCTTTGTAGAAATTGACCGCCAAGTAGCCAACCACCTGCAGATGTGGTGATGACATTGTCATACTCATCTGTTTCTGTATGTGAATATCCGTTTCGTCCTAAAACGAAGCCATATGTCAATCTGCTGTTTTCCATTTGTTTGGTAATGCCCAAAGTCAAGTTGACATTGAAATGAAAACAGTCGGCATTGTCGTCAATTTCTACATTCGCGTAACCAAGTTTTATTTCGGGCATAATGGTTGCAGATGTTTGCCCAAATGACGTAAATGTTGCTGTAAGTGTCAGCAACGATAAAAGAAGTTTTTTCATTGTTTGTTAATTATATTTTTTGAATAGAGGAAATGCCACGTTGAGTCCAATTTCAGGGCCTTTGCAGTAACCTGCTTCTATCATTAGGTAAACTGAATTCCAACCATAACCAACTTTGCCCTTTACTGCTATGCCTCGTCTTGACGGAGTGTTGTAAATGTCGTAGTCGTCGAGTCCGTATATTGTCTCATTTTTTCCTTTGTTTACTGTGATGTAAGAATCGGAGTCTTCGTCACCGTAGAAAATCTTGTATTCTTCGTCAAATATGGAATAACCGACAAGTCCACCGAAAATCAGTCCATTGTTTTGTCTGTGAATATATTGTGCACCAACTAACCAACAGCCTACAGAAGTTGTAAGACCTTCATTCTCATCCCACTCGTTGGCGTGTCTCTCTAAATGGCCATAGTCACTGCGCCCAATAACCAATCCCGTGATAGACTCGCCATTGTTTGATTTTTTAGCGATACCAATAGTGATGTATGCGCTGAAATCAACTGTGCTTATGTTGCCGTCGAGGTCAATGCTGGCCCAACCTGTTTTTATTTCGGGTATAATGGTTGTCGAAGTTTGTGCAGACGTGGTAATGGCTGTCAATATTAATAACGACAATAATATCTTTTTCATTTTTTTCTATTTGTTTATTGCCCGCAAATAAAATTGATTTGAAATAAATATCAAATAGATGAGTCGCAACGTTTGTATATTTTGTCAAGTAGCCCGTTGCAGGCATCGTCCAGTAGGTCGAGCACCAGTTCAAAACCGTCGGCACCGCCGTAGTAAGGGTCTGGCACGGTGTCCGCTTCGTAGTTTTGGCAGTAGTCTGTCATCTTGCTTATCTTCATTACTGCATCTTGAGTAGGGGCAATGCTTGTCAGACGGGCAATATTCTCGTTGTCCATACCAATAATCATATCAAAATGGTGAAAGTCGGCATCCTTTATTTTGCGAGCGATGCTTGTAATGTTGATGCCCCGCCTTGATGCGTGCTGGCGCATACGAGGGTCGGCCGATTCGCCTTCGTGGTAACTAATCAGCCCCGCCGAGTCAATCTCAAAATTGTCTTCAAGCCCGCGTTTTGCAACAATGTCTTTCATAACGGCCTCTGCGCACGCCGACCTGCAGATGTTGCCCAGACAGACGAAAAGTATTTTTGTTTTTTCCATTCCTGTGTTTCTTTTGGGCGCATAATTACGAAAAAATATTTATTGGTGTCCGTTATCGCGAAAAGAACGTATTGTGTTAGAGACAGAATGCCTTGTCGCTTAATTCATTCAACTTTGTGGTCCTCTGTGCCTTCTTTCAGAACCTCTGTATGACAAAATATTCTCACATAATCCTTTTTGACAGCATTTTGAATGCTTCGTTATAAAATCCTCAATAAAAATCCTAAATCCTAAATAAAACGTTTACATTTGCCACCGCATTAGGCCGGTATGGCTCAGTTGGTAGAGCAACGCATTCGTAATGCGTGGGTCCCCGGTTCGAGTCCGGGTACCGGCTCAAAAGGTCAG
>CALABN010000337.1 GCA_937885735.1 uncultured Bacteroidota bacterium
TGAGGACAAAGTTTCTCATACGTTAGTTACTTTAGACCAGAGTATGAGAGATTATAAGAAAGATTGTTTCATAAATGGCAAATATGTAAGTAATACATTTCTAACGTACTTTAAGACAAGATTAAAGAACGCACTAATTACAGAAAGTATTCTTAATTGCAGACAAAAACGTGGTTGCGACCAGCCTTGCCTTCAGTCTCGTAAAGAGTGGCGAATTCACCAGCATACTCTACAAGCGAGTCGCCAGCCAAAACCATATCCTTTACATTTGCAGTAAAATATGCATCGGCATCAACATTAGTAACGTTAAGCGAGCTCAAAATCTGCTTTTTGGTATCCAGTTTCACGTTTGCAGTCTGTTTCTCGCGAAGTGCAGATGAAACGAATGAAAGAAGGAATGCCACAATGACAACCATTACGGCTGCATATATTAGAGTATATGAGTTGCTGTTGGTAGAGAGTTTCTTTTCAGCCTTCAACTCAACAAAGGCTGAAGCTTCAGCTTTGCAAGTAGGGCAAGCATCTGGAGCCTTGTCACCTTCATGGATATATCCACAAACGGTGCATTTGAATTTCTTATTAGCCATTGTCGTAATTATGCTTTAATTGATACTCTATTCTTGCGACGATTAATATTCGACTGAACGAAGAAATAATCGATAAGTGGTGCGAATGTGTTCATCAGCAGGATTGCAAGCATCATGCCCTCTGGATAACCAGGGTTGAGCACGCGGATGATGATTGCCATAGCGCCAATCAAGAATCCATAGATGAACTTGCCACCTTCAGTGCGGGCTGATGTAACAGGGTCGGTTGCCATGAATACAGCGCCGAAGCAGAATCCACCGTAAACCAAGTGGTCGTACCAAGGCAGTTGAGCCATATTGTTTGCTTCCGAACCGAAGTTGTTGAACACAAGACCCATAACGATGCCACCGACAAACACTGAAAGCATTGTCTTCCAGCTTGCCACTCCAGTGCAAAGCAAGATGAATGCGCCAATCAGGATTGCCACTGCGCTTGTCTCACCAACGCATCCTGGAATGAAACCAAAGAATGCATCGGCAAACGATGTGTAGTTGCCTGCGTTAGCCAAGGCAAGTGGAGTCGCACCCGAGAATCCGTCAACGGCTGCCTCTGCACTGTAGTTGTAATACCATGCAGTCTCGCCAGACATTTTGGTAGGATAAGCAAAGAACAGGAATGCACGAGCCAAAAGAGCAGGGTTCCAGATGTTCATGCCAGTGCCGCCAAACACTTCCTTGCCGAAGATAACGGCGAAGGCAGTTGCCACAGCGACAATCCACAATGGGACGTCGGCTGGCATCACCAATGGAATAAGCATGCCTGACACAAGGTAGCCCTCGTTAACCTCATGGCCACGCATTTGTGCAGATGCAAACTCAATTGCAAGACCTACAACATAAGATACAATGATAATAGGCAGAACGGCGATAAAGCCCTTGAAGAAAATCTGCCAGAAAGTAACGTTTGCCAACTCGCCTGTCATACGGAAATGCTGGTAACCAGTATTGTACATGCCGAAGAACAGGGCAGGCATCAATGCCAACACCACGACAATCATAGTTCTTTTCAAATCTACGGCGTCGCGTACGTGAACACCACATTTGTTGGTTTCGTTAGGGGTGAAAAGGAATGTCTCGAAAGCACCGAAAGTAGAACGGAACTTGGCGAACTTTCCACCCTCTTGAAACTTGGGTTTCACGTTATCCAAAAAATTTCTTAAAGCGTTCAATGTTTTAAATTTTTGGTTTATTACTAATCATTAACCAACTTCTTTCATCATCAGATTCAAGCCGTTGCGCAATGTCTTTTGGATTGCGATTTTTGATGTGCATACAAATTCGCACAATGCCATGTCTTCCTCAACAACTTCGTAAATGCCAAGTTGCTCCATCTTATCGATGTCTTCAGCCATAATGGCCTTGATAAGATGTTCTGGATAAATATCCATTGGGAATACCTTTTCCATCTCGTTGCTGACAACAAAGGCACGAAGTTCGCCGTGAGTGTTGGCGTTGAGTTTGTACTCCTTCTTGCCTGTCAGCCAAGAGAAGAATGTGCGTGATGCGCTGAACTTGTTGAAGCCTGGAGTAGCCCAGCCAAACAATTCGTACTCGTCGCCTTCAGGAATAGCTGTAAGCTGGCTGTCATAGAAGCCAAGATATCCGTCTGGCTTCACAACAGTGCCTGTAAGCACATTGCCACTAATCAAGCGTACGTGGCCATCTTCAAGATTGCCGTTGACCATAGTTGACAACTGTGCGCCGAGAATGGTCTTTACGTAAGCACGTTTCTTCATTTCAGAACCAGTAAGCACTACTACACGGGTGAAATCGTGGATGCCAGTAGCGAAGAGCTTGCCAATGGCGACAACCTCTTGAGGCTGAATTGTGAACACTTTCTCACCTGCGTTGATAGGGTTGGTGTGGTTGATTTGAACACCAACGCAACCTGCAGGATGAGGTCCGTCAAATACAGTCACCTTCTCGCATTTAGCCCCACTGAATGCCTTTGAACAGCCATTGTTGTGAGTGCCGACATAAACTGGAGCAATCTTTGACAATACGTCAAGACCCTTTTGGAAATACTCCTCGTTGGTGCTGACAATGAAATCATAGTCAGGTGCCAATGGTGCGCTATCGAATGTAGATACAAAGATAGCTTTTGGTTCTGCAGTTGGGTTTGCCACAATGTTGTAAGGACGTTGTTTGAAGTATGGCCATGCGCCTGCCTCAAGCAGTTTGTCCACAACTTGCTGACGACTCATTGCAGAAAGTTCGCTCTTGCCAAAGTCGATAGGCGCAGAAGCGTTGTCAGCCTTGACAACAATCTCCAAAATAACTCGCCTGTCGCCGCGGTTGACTGCGACCAATTCGCCGCCTACTGGCGAAACGAACTTAACCTCAGGGTGCTGCTTGTCGAAAAAGAGCACGCTACCCGCTTGCACCTTGTCGCCAACTTTTGCCACCATCTTTGGGGTCAAGCCCTTGAAATCAGACGGTTTAATGGCATAAAGCTCTGGCAAGGCAACCTGGGTGAAAACTGTTTCAGCCTTACCCTGCAAACGAATGTCGAGGCCTTTCTTGAGTTTTATAACATCAGACATTTGTTAAGTATTAAATAATTATTGAATAGAATTTAATGTTCGGTTTTATGCAATAAACATTTTTCCAAAAAAACGGTGCAAAGAAAGTGAAAGTCACGCTGATTTGCGAATTTATACGTATGATTTTTTCAGGTTTTTTATGCACAATGTAAATAAAAGTTGAGAGTCGAGAGGTTGATATGGTGTTGCGCAATCTACAAACAACAAATTATGAGATTTTAGACAAGAATGATATTGTTTTTGCAACAACAAAAGGCTCAAACCATGTCAGACATTGTATTCAAGCGCAAGGTTTACGACAAATTGTTTTGTTGTCAAAGCAAACAAAGATACAATCGCATTGCAATCCATTGCCGGCAGTTTTTCTGAATACAAAAAAGACGCCCTTGCAAAAATGCAAGAGCGTCTTTTTAATATGCAAATTCAATTGAATCTTACTTTTCCTTGACGTCAACGGCAATCTGCAATTCGTCCAACTGTTTTTGGTCGATTTCGCCTGGTGCGCCCAACATCACGTCGCGTCCCTGGTTGTTCTTTGGGAATGCGATGCAGTCGCGGATTGAGTCGAGGCCTGCGAACAGGCTGACAAAACGGTCGAGGCCGTAAGCCAAACCGCCGTGAGGTGGTGCACCAAACTTGAATGCGTTCATCAGGAAGCCGAATTTAGCCTGTGCCTGCTCTGGTGTAAAGCCCAAAATCTCGAATATCTTCTGCTGAAGTTTGGCATCGTGGATACGTATTGAACCGCCTCCTACTTCAACACCATTGATGACCATGTCGTAGGCATTTGCGCGGACAGATGCAGGGTCGGTGTCGAGCAATGGAATGTCCTCTGGCTTTGGGCTTGTGAATGGATGGTGCATAGCCATAAGGCGTTGTTCCTCGTCGCTCCACTCGTACATTGGAAAGTCGATAACCCAAAGGCAACTGTATTTGTTTTTGTCGCGCAAGCCCAACTGCGAGCCCATTTCAAGACGTAGTTCGCAAAGTTGCTTGCGGGTCTTCATTGCATCGTCGCCACTCAAAATCAGGATAAGGTCGCCTGGCTCGGCGTTCATTGCTGATTTCAGGTTTTGCAGTGTTTCCTGTGTATAGAACTTGTCAACGCTCGACTTTACAGTGCCGTCGGCCTCGACACGTGCGTAAACCATTCCCTTTGCCCCGATTTGAGGTTTCTTAACGAATTCGGTCAGTTGGTCGAGTTGCTTGCGAGTGTATGTAGCAGCGCCTTTGGCACAAATGCCACCTATGTATGCAGCATTATCAAACACGCTGAATCCGAATCCCTTAAGCACGTCCATCAGTTCAACGAACTTCATATCGAAACGGGTATCTGGCTTATCTGAGCCATAGTATTTCATTGCATCAGCCCAAGTCATACGAGGCAGTTTAGGCAGGTCGATGCCTTTCAAGGCCTTAAATAAGTGACGGCTCATACCTTCGAACATTTCCAAAATGTCTTCCTGTTCAATGAACGACATTTCGCAGTCAATCTGCGTGAATTCAGGCTGACGGTCGGCACGAAGGTCCTCATCGCGGAAGCATTTCACTATCTGGAAATAGCGGTCG
>CALABN010000338.1 GCA_937885735.1 uncultured Bacteroidota bacterium
AGTGAAGATTGTCTATATTTAAATCAACGGTGGCACCTTTTTGAGGAACCCAAAGTGGGCCAAAATTGTCTTCGTTCCAGGCATAGCGCTTGTCATGGGGGAAATTGCTTCCGTCGTAGTTGTCGCCAGCGTTTACTCGTTGTATCTTCTTGATGAACCTGAAGTTACGCAGTTCTTCAACCATTTCTTCGGTCAGCGGAAGTTGGTAGTAGCCTTCGGCAATGTAGCCACGGTTGATGTCTTCCAAAGCCAAGCCAAGGCGTTGCAATGCTTTCGGACTGAATGTGGTTCCGTCGGTTGTGATGTCGTAGCGATATTGCTTTATGCCGATTTCGGCTTGCATACGTCCGTTGACGTAGAGTTGTCCGTTGACAATTTTAAGTGTGTCGCCAGGTATTCCCACGCAACGTTTGATATAGTTCTCTCGCTTGTCCACAGGACGATAGCCGATTGTGAAATGTTTCCATATAGTGTTTCGTCCGTAGTCGCGAACAAGTTGGTGGTAACTTGGTGCCTGGTTTTCAAGACAAACAGTGTCGCCTTCGGGAAAATTGAATACCACAACGTCGTTGTTCTTAATCTTGCGTATGCCAGCCATACGAGTGTATGGCCGTTGCCAAACGTCAGTGTATGAGCGTGTTGTCGCAGTGAAAGGCATTGTGTGGTGCACAAACGGCACGGCAATGGGTGTTATAGGTTTTCGAGGGCCGTAAGTATACTTGTTTACAAACAAATAGTCGCCAACCAAAAGCGATTTTTCCATTGACGATGTTGGAATGGTATATGCCTCAAAAATGAATGTGCGGATAAGTGATGCCACAACAACTGCAAATATCACTGCGTCAATCCATTCAACGGTCTTTGTCTGTTTCTTGACGCCTTTCTTTTTCCAGAATGCCCAATGAACTTTTTTGGTGATGTATATGTCGAAAATTACAGGTATGCCCAATAGCCACCAAAGTCCGCCGTTCCAAATAATCCAAAGGATATATACGACAATGGCGATGCTGAACTTGACAATGTCTTTTTTAGTTGGTTTTTCCATTGCTTATTTATTTAGAATAGAGTCGAATACGTCTTTCATAGAGAATATGCCCTTTTTGCCAGCCATAAATTCTGCGGCAATCACGGCACCCAAAGCAAAGCCTTTGCGGTTGAACGCTTCGTGGCGGATAGTAATCTCGTCGGCTTCTGATTTGTAGAAAATCTCGTGAGTGCCAGGAACTTCGCCAATGCGCTCTGATGTTATTGGGAGTTCGTTAGTGGCGCAGTCAGTTGTTTTAACCCATTTGTCCAAACGCGGATTTGCCTTAATAATATCTTCGCCCAAAGTGATAGCCGTGCCACTTGGGGCATCCAACTTGTGGATATGGTGTATCTCGTTCATCCTTACCGAGTAATCAGAAAATTTGCTCATCATTTCAGCGAGTTTGCGGTTTAGTTCGAAGAACAAGTTTACTCCCAGACTGAAGTTTGATGCATAAAGAAACCCGCAATTGTTTTTCTTGCTTTCTTCTTCAACCATAGGTCTTTTGTCGAGCCAGCCAGTGGTGCCCGAAACGACAGGCACGCCAGCCTTGAAGCATTTTAGGTAGTCGTTTACAGCCGATTCAGGAAATGTAAATTCAATGGCCACGTCGGCAGTCTTGAACTTTTCGCTGTCAAGGTCGTCCATATTGTCCTTGTCTATTGTCAAAATCACTTCGTGTCCACGGTTGACGGCAATGGCCTCAATCTCGTGGCCCATTCTTCCGTATCCAATAATTGCAAGTTTCATTATATGTTTTATTAAAATTTCAGATTTAATTGAATTGATATTTCAACGTCCAAATTTAGTTTATTCCGTATTACCACAAGCAAAGAGATGCAAACAAGTTTATATATTCTTTCTTTGTGTAATACATTGTGTTACAGGTAAAATCGTTAATTTGAATTATGTATGGCAAAGTTTCTGCCTATACAATCTTCGTATTTGTTCAATTCTGTCTGTGATTTTTGTTGGTCAATTGAAAAATCTAATTGAAATAATAACGTTTCTATGTTTGATTTATTTTATGATTAAGCATTGAGCACAAAAAAAGCCGTCCTTGAGGGACGGCTTCCTATTATACCTTATTGAAAACGTATTATTTTACCGAATTAACTATGGCTTCGAAAGCCTTTGGTTGATTCATTGCAAGGTCAGCAAGGACTTTGCGGTTGATTTCAACATTGGCTTGAGCCAATTTGCCAATAAGTTCTGAATAAGTCTTGCATGCTGTGTCGAAGCCAAAGCTCGTTTCAATCTGTTCGTTCTTTAAGTCACCATCAATAGTCTTTGGACAACCGATAACTTGTACTCCTGTGTTGTGAGCTGCAAAGTATTCAGCTAATACAGCTGCGTTTGTATTTGAATCATCACCACCGATAATTACAACGGCTGTAATGTTTAATTTTCTGCAAACTTCCAAAGATGATTTGAATTGTTCTTCAGTTTCAAGTTTTGTTCTGCCTGAACCGATAATATCAAAACCACCTGTATTTCTGTAAGCATTGATAAATTCATCATCAAATTCAACATATTGTGTTGTTACCTTTTTTTCTTCATACTGAAAACCAACGGCACGTTTTAACATGGCTTTCTTAATTTGCATTACAGGAACTTTTCGACTATTTTTTATGAGGTCTGATAATTCGCTATAGTCGTTCTTATATCTAATCCAAGTATCTTTACAAATACCTAAATTACTATATATTTCTTTTTCAGTAGCTCCAATTTCTAACCATTCATTTATTTCATTAAATACGCCTAATGTGATTGTCGAAACGGTTAAAAGAGCACACAATGAAAAAGCCTATATTATTCGTGGTTTTGAAACTGCGGGTAATGCGCATGATGTAAGTCTTAATATAAATGTTCCATTTAAGAAAGCTTATTTAGCGGATTTAATGGAAAATAATTTAAAAGCATTACCGAGTAAAA
>CALABN010000339.1 GCA_937885735.1 uncultured Bacteroidota bacterium
CAGGAGTCCATGCCCGCAACTATGTGGCGCATTTCGATTCCAATGTCGATGATTTGCACACCGATGCCGATTTCTTGTACAAACTCAATTGTATACTTCCGTTTGACATTAACATTCAGCGTATTGCAAAGGTTGCCGACAATGCCCATGCCCGTTTTGATGCCACTCGTCGCACATATAAATATTATGTAACAGGCAAGAAGGATGTTTTTGGCTATCAATTTATGCACAGGGCAAAAAATCTTGACGTGGCGCTGATGAATCAGGCTTCTGCAAAATTGCTTGAATATGATGATTTTACAAGTTTTAGCAAGTTGAACACCGATGTTAAGAACAACATTTGCACCGTGTTTGAAGCCGGATGGGCAGAAAGTGGAGACAGCCTGGCGTTTACAATCACCGCCAACCGTTTCTTGCGCAATATGGTCCGTGCCATAGTCGGAACATTGCTTGAAGTCGGCTACGGGAAAATGACAGTCGATGAGTTTTGCGCTGTCATTGAGGCGAAGGATAGGGGAAAGGCGGGCACATCGGCTCCGGCAAAAGCGCTTTTCCTTGAGAAGATTGTCTATCCTTACGAGTTTTAGAAATTACCTGTATTATTCCGGTTTTATTTGCCCTTTTTTATTTGAAAGGCAAGTCTTTTTGTGAATGTTAAAATAAAAAGTATAAAATACCTTTGTTATCGTTAACGTTAACGGAATAATTTATATTTTTGAGGACACTAACACATACATTTGAGGTTACAAACAGCATTTACAATGGAACGACTTAATAGAAAAACCGTTAAAGCCAACACTTACACTGAAAAGGTGATTCAGTTTGGCGAGGGTAATTTTTTGCGTGCTTTTATCGAGTGGATAATCTGGAAGACCAACCAGAAAACGGATTTCAACGCATCGGTGGTGGTGGTTCAGCCTATCGACAAGGGCCTTGTCGACGTACTGAACGAGCAGGACGGCCTTTATCATCTTAACCTTCAGGGTATTGACAATGGCAAGCCTGTAGACAGTATCGATATGATTGACGTTATCAGTCGTGGCGTCAATCCGTACCGCGATTTTGCCGATTACCTGAAGTTGGCCGAACATCCTGAGATGCGGTTCATCATATCGAACACAACGGAGGCCGGCATTGCTTTCGACCCAAACTGCAAGTTCACTGACAAACCAGCTCTTTCATACCCTGGCAAGTTGGTGCAGCTGCTCTATCACAGGTTCGAATTTTTCAAGGGCGATTTGAGCAAAGGCTTCATAATATTTCCTTGCGAACTTATCTTCCTAAATGGCAAACATCTGAAAGAATGCATCTTGCAATATATTGATTTGTGGAATCTTGGTGCGGAGTTCAAGAATTGGTTTGA
>CALABN010000340.1 GCA_937885735.1 uncultured Bacteroidota bacterium
CTGTGTACAACGGCAAGGAAATGGCCGAAACCGTTCAAGGAACCGACGTCCTGTTCCCACAGATTGGCGAAATAATCGGTGGTTCGGTACGCGAGGAATCATACGACAAACTCATCAACGAGATAAACGAACGCAACATTCCAATGAAGGATATGTGGTGGTATCTCGACACCCGCAAATTTGGCAGTTGCCCACACGCTGGCTTCGGACTCGGATTCGAGCGCCTTATGCTGTTTGTGACTGGTATGGCCAACATACGCGACGTGATTCCTTTCCCACGTACTCCAAAAAATGCAGATTTCTAGCAGACAGTCATTTACATAGATATTACAAAAGGCCATTCCACTACGGAATGGCTTTTTTTTGGCAGATATTCTAAAATATCGATGACATTATTGAAAAAATAATGTGACATATTCCCCTATTTGGCCGTCTTTTTGTTAAGGGCTGATAAAATAAGTATCTTCGCCTATTATTTGTGGCTATGCTGAAACAAAGTCTACAACAGAAACTACTTCAGAAACTGACTCCACAGCAGATTCAGGTAATCCGCTTGCTTGAGGTGCCAATAATGCAACTCGACCAACGCATCAAAAGCGAGATTGAAGAGAATCCTGCCCTTGAGGAAGCCGATTTCGACAGCCGAGCCGAAGGCGAGGAGGCGCTACCCGACGAACCGAAAGACCAAGACGAGCTTTCGATGGAAGGATACCTGAACGACGACGACTATGTTCCGTCGTACAAGATGCGGGCCAACAACTTCTCGCCCGACGACGAGATACGCGAGACTCCGCTCACGCAAGGCCCAACATTCCACGAGAACCTGATAAGCCAACTCGGCGTCCACAAAATGACCGACCGCCAGCACAAACTGGCTGAATACATCATAGGCAACATCGACGACGACGGATATCTCCGCCGTGAACTCGAGGCCATTTCCGACGACCTGGCATTCTCACAAAACATCGACGTGTCGGAAGATGAACTCCGCACCGTGCTCAAGATTGTACAGGACTTCGACCCCGCTGGCGTAGGGGCCCTCACTTTGCAGGAATGCCTTCTGCTTCAGCTCAACCGCAAGAATCAGTCTCTTGAATCGGTACAACTTGCCACAAGGATTATCGACAAGTGCTTCACCGAATTCTCGCGCAAGCACTACGACAAAATTCTGCAACGTACAGGCGCCACTGAACAGCAACTGAAAGAGGCTCTCGACGAGATACTGAAACTGAACCCGAAGCCAGGTGGCGGTTACTCAAACCCGCAAGAGCGCACCACACAGGCCATTACGCCCGATTTTATCCTTGAAAACAACGACGACCATTTGGAAGTGATTCTAAACGAGCACAATACTCCCGACCTGCGCGTCAGCCGTACATACACCAATATGCTCGAGCAGTTGGCCACAAAGAACAAACGCACCTCGCAAGACCGCGAGACAATAAACTTTGTAAAGCAGAAGATTGATTCCGCCAAATGGTTCATCGATGCCATTCAGCAACGCAAGATTACCCTGCTCTCGACTATGCAGGCCATTGTGAACTATCAGCGCGACTACTTCATCGACGGCGACGAACGCAAACTGCGCCCGATGATTCTGAAAGACATTGCCGACATCACTGGCCTCGACGTCAGCACTATTTCACGCGTAGCCAACAGCAAGTACATACAGACCGACTTCGGAATCTTCCCGCTAAAATCGTTCTTCAGCGACTCAATCAAGACCGACAGTGGCGAGGAAGTGTCAGTGCGCGAGGTGAAAAGCATACTTGAAGATGCCGTCAACAACGAGGACAAGCAGAATCCTCTCAACGACGATGCGCTTGCCACAGTGCTTCAGGGCAAGGGCTATCAAGTGGCACGCCGTACAGTGGCCAAATATCGTGAAAGCCTCGGCATCCCCGTAGCCCGTATGCGAAAGGAATTGTAACGGCTGTTATCTTATTATTATAGAAAGATTTGTGTCAGGCGACTTGAGAATTGTGCCTGGCGGAATGAAAATCTTGTCGCCTGGCTTGACATTCGAATAAACCGTGCGGTTACCCACACCTTTGAGGCTGTTTATCTTGACAATCTTCTTGCCCTGCTTGTAATACAGGTAGAACTCGCTGTTCTGCGGGTCGTTCAGCGCGTCCACCATTTGCTGATTGTCGGCAAAGTAACTGTAGAGCACGTGGCCGTCCTCAATCAAGAGGTAGAAATCCTGTCCCGTGGCTGGCACGGTGAACTCTACCTTGTTCTCGATACTCAACGGGTCCGACTCCATAACATTGACGTAGTATTTGTCAATAAAAGCCTTGCGAATCTGGCCATTGTCGATGCCAGAAATTATGTTGCGGAACATCTGGTCGAGAGTGGATTCAGGCAACTCAGGCAACTCGTGGCAGAGAAGCGACATGTTTATCAGCCCGAACAGATTGGCGCGGTAGTCGGTTGTGTCAAACGGCACGGCGTTGTATTTTGCAAACTGCTCCTCGTACATAAGGCTACGCATCATCACCTTCTCGGCATAGGCAAAAGCCTCGTCGCCCGAACCGTTGTAGTTGCGCAGGCCGTCGAGCTTGTGCTCGGCATCGTATCCCTTGACAATTGGCAAAAACTCAAACGGGAACCTCACCTGCATACGGTTGCTGTGGAAATACTGCTCGCCCTTCTTGTTGAACCCGAAAAACGGCTTCCACGTCTCCTTGTCGGTGTTGTAGAGCATTCGGGCAGTCTTGCGGTACAACTGCGGAAGCCCGATGCTTTTCCCCTTGTCGCCCTTGACGTAGGGGTTGAAGGCCGATTCGGTGAACTGTTGCGCAAGCACGATGCTCAAACTTGGCGCATTGACACCGTACTTC
>CALABN010000341.1 GCA_937885735.1 uncultured Bacteroidota bacterium
TAAGCGCTGTTTTCTCGTTGGCTAGAGTTGCCTTCTCGCCTGTTAGCGTTGCGTTGGCGGTTGACAGCGAGTCGTTCTTTGCCGTAAGCGCTGTTTTCTCGTTGGCTAGAGTTGCCTTCTCGCCTGTTAGCGTTGCGTTAGCGGTTGACAGCGAGTCGTTTGCTGTCGCAAGGTCGGTAACCGATATGGCTTGGTCGGCATCGGTTACATCAAAGGTTATCTGCTCAATGGTGGTAACGTAGTTGCTGTTGCCATTGTGCACTCGAACCTTCTCTTGTGCCATGGCGGCTATTCCAAGCAGGGCCATGGCGGCGGTCAGAATTTGTTTTTTCATGTTGCTTATTATTTGATTTTTGAGACGTGGCGAGCCGCGTCTGTACATTATTGGTTTATTTTTTCAAGATTTTAATCACGCAGGCGCCTGTCTGCAGAAGGTACTCGCCCTCTGGCTGTGCGCTCATGTCGATGTCGGTGTCGGTGGTAGCCTTCACCAATTGTCCGCCAATGGTGAACAGGCGAATCAGTGCGCCGTCTTCCGCGCCGTCAACTTTAATTCTGCTGGCGGTAGGGTTTGGGTAAACGGTAATGTTTACTTTGCTCTCGGCTATGCCGTCGGGCGGCGTTGATGGTGTGAGGCTGTTCTCGTCAACTTCTCCAAACCTGATTTGCTTGAGATCAGCCAGATTGCCAAGATCTTGCGTGGTGTTGTCGGCGAAAACCAGAATAGACTTGCCGTTGGCAAACTGCAGGCTGCCAATGGCGCTAATGGCCTTAACGTAGGCTGGCGTGCCGTCGGCAATGTATTCTACAGTAATGGCAGGAACATTGTCGGCAAAGGCTCCCGTGCTCATAGCAAGAAGCATTAGCAGCGTAAGGTGTTTTCTTTTCATGTTTCATTTAAATTTAAAACGCGTACTATCTTTAGGGAACATCTATAAATTCCCCGATTTTATATTTTTTTAATCTGGATTATTCTTCAACCTTTTGTGTGCTTTTGAATTTTTGTCGTCATCTTGCTCGGTTGCACTCAGTTACAGTGCCCGCACTGCTCCTTCGTTCAACCAATCAATCTGCCTGACAAAATCTTCAAAATCACTACAAAGCAATTTATAGAACTCCCCTTTAATTTGTTACAACTCCGACAGCATCTCGACAAAGACCTTGTTTGGCACAAAGCCGTCGGCGTCGGCGGAATATTCAGGCTTCAGCCTGTTCACGAAATACATGTCAATCTCGCCTTTGTGCTTGGCAGGCACCTTGCCCCTATACTCGCATTCGAAATAGTCCTTGATAACTTCGTATGTGGATGCGGAAATGTTCACCTTGCCAGGTTCGCACTCCGATTCCAGACGGCTGGCCACATTTACCGAATCGCCCCAAATATCATATACAGTACGTGTTTTGCCAACCACGCCCGTGACAACTGGGCCAGTATTGATGCCAATACGCATCAGCCAAGGTTCGCCACCTTCGCGCGCGCGCTTTTCGTCGAGCTTGCGGACAGCTGCCTGCAAGCCAAATGCCGCAATGACAATATCAAACGGATGGCTGTTGTTCTTCATAGGCAAACCGCCTGCGCACATATATGCATCGCCAATAGTCTTTATCTTTTCAATGTAGTTGGCAGCAAGAACGTCGTCGAATGCCGAGAACAGTTCCTGCAAGGTGGTTATCAAATCGTTTGGCGACAATTTTTCGGCCCATTGGGTAAAATTCTTAATATCGGCAAAAAGCACTGATGCGCTATCGTAAATTCGAGGCTTTGCACGCCCCCTGACCTTCAGTTCCTCGACAATTTCGGCAGGCAACATATTGACCAGAAGTTCATCGGAACGTTTCTTCTGTTTCTGCAGTTCCATCTCGGCTTCCTTGACGCTTGTCACGTCAAGTTCCAACACTATATAATATACGTCGCCATTTTCATCTTTGTTTGGAGTAATGGTTATCTGTTTCCAGATGGTTTCGCCGCTTTTCAGCGTTGTGTTTCCCATAAACGAAACTTGTTCGTCGATTGACGATGAATCGCGATATCCGCTCCACTTCAGATAATCCGAAAGTTTCGGACCGAATTCCAACATATAATCTTTAAGTGCCATTCCGTACAATTTTTGGAATGTAGAGTTGACACTTACCAATTCTTCATTGCCATCGAACTCAAGCAATACATTGGATCCGCCTATTGCCATCGAGACGTGCTTCAAACGGTCGTTTTCAACTTTCAAATGCTTTACTACACTTGCCAACGGTGTTTTTTTGCGCATATACAGAATACATGCCACAGCCGACAAAAGCAGTACGCTCTCAATAATTATCAGTATCTCGGTTAATGCCACAGCTATTTACTTAACAATAATGTACTTACAACAAAATATTTGCTATTTAGCAAACTTTGAGACAATAATGAAGCATATTCCGAAAAATATTTTGCGAGGCATGATTTTTTCACAAGTATCAAATTAGATGCAGAACTGCGAAAGTCCATTTCACTGCACACTGACAATGTCCAAGCAAGCATTACTATGAATGCGACATCTGCAAACACCAACTGTGGACTGGAGAAAAAAAAAGCGGCTGCTAACTGCAACCGCTTTAAATTATGAAATTGCTAAACTATTCTTCGTCTGGTTTTGAATCAATCCTGACTTTCAGAAGGAAGAAATAATTTTCCTTGTCTTCCAATGGCAAGAACTGATAGTCAAGTTGACGTCCTGTCTTGCGTGCTATATCAATCAGGCCTAAGCCAGCGCCGCCTTTTTCTGACAGCGAGCCTTCACGAATCTGCTTTTTGTACAATGCGTTCAGGTCGTCTTTGTTCAAGCTGTTGATATTATCGATAGAGGCCTTAAGTCCGTCAATTTTTTCTTTTAATATTTTATTGGCAGTGATAACGCTCCAGTATCCGTCTTTTTTGCCTACGATGAACAATCCGTTGCCAACTCCGTCGTTTTTGTCGACATCGTCGGAATGCTTAGTCATGTTCTGCAAGCACTCGACCATAACATGGAACACTTTACGCTTGACTGACTTGTCTTCATTTGACTTGTCCATGTCACGTTCGGCCATTGAAGTAAACATCTTCATGACTTCGTGGCTAAATTCTCCTTCGTAAACCAATGAGAAACCATTGCTGGCCATTTCGTCGTGCAATGACAAAACTGATTTAATAAGATTTATATCGGCACTCATAATGCAATAACTCTTTTTTCGTTTTCAATAACAAAGGCTAAAAGTAGAACTTTTTTGAAAAGATAGCAAGAAATAAATGTGTCTTTAGGCACTTTATAAACTATTTTTTCTTTGCCTTTGCAAGTTTTTGGAAATCCTTTGCCAACATACCTTCCTTGGCTTTGTCGCTAATCATATGATATGCAAAATAATACAAGCGTGCATCAGATGCGCCAATGATTGCCTTGTAGCATCTAACTTCTTTTTTGCGTGTACCTTCAGGACCAACCTTGTGAAGCAAAACGACATCTG
>CALABN010000342.1 GCA_937885735.1 uncultured Bacteroidota bacterium
TCGTTGTTGCACGCAACAACCGCCATTGCCACTGCTGGCAACAACATAAGGACCGACTTTAGGAATGACATTTTCATCACGGGCAAAATTAACATTATTTATTAATTCAGAATTCACAATTAACAATGCACAATTCACAATTAACAATGAACAATTCACAATTAACAATGAACTTCTCAACCTCTCGACCTTACCAGGCACCAGGTTCCAGGCACTAGGCACTAATCATTAAACCTTTACTCAACAGCAAGGCTACAGGACGACGCACGCGACGTCCCTACAGCGGGGAACTTCTAAACCTCTAAACCTTCAACCTTAAACTTTCAACCTTACAAGACGCCTTCAACCTTGCAAAAAAAGCATATCTTTGCGGGCAATAGCAGGCCGTCCTATCGCGCTGTGCGAACAGTGAGGAAAGTCTGGGCAACATAGGGCATCGACCTTCCGAAAGAAAGGTACTTGTGAGGGTACAGAAGAGTAGAAGAAAACAACCGCCACGCAAGTGGTAAGGGTGAGAAGGTGGTGTAAGAGACCACCAATGGCGCATGTGAATGTGTCAGTTGTGCTCCTGTCGAGTTGAAAGGCCACGTATATCGCAACCCGGAAACGGACAAGACTGCCCGTCTTGTTTTTGGCGACAAATGTTGCGAGGGGTAGGCCGATAGTGGTTGCAGGCAACTGCAATTCGAGATAAATGATAGGACCTTGCTCCTGCAAGGACAGAACCTGGCTTACAGGCCTGCTATTTTTTTCATTTTGCCTTATTTATGTCCGCCAACGCGAAAAGGACAGATTTTCGATAGGTATCGGGATTGGGCAGGCCCACGCACTCGGTTTTTGCAAACCCGTTGGGTTGTTGGCTTTTTGCGGTATGGTGGTGTGTGGGTGCATTTCTCAAGTGGATTCATGCCTCTGCTACAGCCGTTCCACCACGTAATTGTCAATGCCTTTAACTGCGTGGCAGAAGTTGACGCCAACCAGCACTATCTGCTTGCCGCTGGCGCGGAATGGCTCGGCATAGTTCTTGTCCTTTATCTGCCGAAGCGCCTCCTGTGCCGATTTCTCGTACTTGAACTCCCAGATGTAGACGTAGTCGGGTGTCTCCATGGTCATGTCGATGCGGCCTTCGCTGGTGTGGTATTCGGCTCGGGTATAGATTCCGCACAACGTGCTGACTATGAACATGACGTTCTGGTAATGAACCTCAAGGTCGCGCACAAGCTCGTATGGCGTGTTGGAAAAAAGGCTCTTGAGGCGTGCCATGAAACCATCTATGTTGCCAGAACGCATGTCGCGGACAAAGTTTTGCAAGTAAAATCCTGTCTGTCCTTCGTTTACTGACGAATAGTTTGGCAACAAATATCTTACAAAGCCCTCCTTTACTTCCTCATTTGGGAAACCAAGTTTATACAAACCGAATTCCTTGTCGTAACCCTTTATGGTGAGGTATCCGCTTTGGAAAATGACGGGTATTGGATTGACTGATGTTGAATCGATAGAGTTCAGGACATCGGAATCAACCT
>CALABN010000343.1 GCA_937885735.1 uncultured Bacteroidota bacterium
GGACTATAGTTATAAAAATAATGACTGCTATATGGATTTAATCAAAGAAATCAAAAAATATAAAATGATTAACAAAACCTTACTTGCAAGTTGCGCCTTGATGCTGACATTCAGCGCAATGGCCGACTCAATTCCTTCATTCGACACCTTGCCAACGACCGACAGCCTCATTGTGGACACTTCAAATTTTGAATGGCCTACAGTGTCTGACAGCATCGAAATTGAAATATCGGAAACGGTGGACAGCCTGTCGCAAATGTGGCTCGACAGCCAGGTGTCGATAGGCAACGACACATCGTTTGTTTCGGGCGAAGATACGACTCTCATTCCCGACTTTCCGGACTCGGTGTATATCAAGCGACTGGCATCACTGCCTATGGAAGTTGAAGTGTCGTACAACAAGATTGTCAGCAATATGATTCACCTATACTCGCACAAGCGTCGTGAACTGGTTGAAAATATGCTTGGCGTGGCCGATTACTATTTCCCGATTTTCGAGGATATTTTCGACTCAAAGGGTATGCCTACTGAACTGAAATACCTTGCAGTGATAGAATCGGCACTCAACCCAAACGCAGTATCGAGAGTGGGTGCCACTGGCCTCTGGCAGTTTATGTTCAGCACAGGCAGAATGTACAAACTTGAGGAAAACAGCCTTGTTGATGAACGTCGCGACCCAATAAAATCGACATACGCGGCCGCCAACTTTATGAACGATATGTATAAAACATATCACGACTGGATTTTGGTGATTGCCGCCTACAACTGCGGGCCTGGCAATGTAAACAAGGCTATCAAGCGCAGTGGCGGCAAACGTAATTACTGGGACATTTACTACCACCTGCCTCGCGAGACACGCGGATATGTACCTGCATACATCGCGGCAGCGTACATAATGAACTACTACAAGGAACACAACCTGAAACCTGCCGAATACAAAATGCCGATTAAAAGCGATACTGTAATGGTGTCGAAAAAAATCCATTTTGAGCAAATCAGCCACTTTATGGGTATTTCAGTGGACCAATTGCGAAACCTGAATCCGCAATACCGCCACGACATTATCCCTGGACACACTAAACCATACGCACTGCGCCTGCCAGCCGACCAAATACTGCGCTACATAGAACTGGAAGATTCCATTTCGCACTACAAGGACTCGCTGTACTTCAACCCCGCAGTGATGAACAAAAAACCTGAACACAACACATACATTCCAGGCCCGCCAAAAGGCAATTATGCTAAACTGACCTATACCGTGAAATCGGGCGACAACCTCGGATTCATTTCCAGTTGGTACAATGTGCGCGTTTCCGACATCAAATATTGGAACGGAATTTCGCGCAACACAATTCGTGGCGGACAAAAACTGATTATCTACGTGCCAAAGTCGAAAGTGTCGAAATACGAGAAGATTAACACTATGTCGTTCGACGAGAAACAGGCCTCTGTCGGCAAATCATCAACCCCGAACACCACCAAGTCTAGCGCGACAGCCAACGAAACGCTGAAAGAAGGCGAGTACGAGATTTACACCGTGCGCCGTGGCGATTCACTTTGGGAAATTGCCCGCACCTTCAACGTGACGGAAGACGACATCAAGAAATGGAACGGACTCGGCTCATCGAGAATCGACATTGGCCAAAAACTGAAAACCAAGCGATAACAATTTATAAGACAAGTCATTGAAACCTCAACGAATTCTGGCATTCTTACTGGCACTTGGCGCCATTGCATTGGGAATGGCACTGCTTTTCCCAAAAGACGGAATCATAGTCGGCGACAACATCAGACTTGTCTTTCATATTGATGCCTTGTCAGGAAATGCCGACAGCGTCAATCAGCAACGCATCGACAGCATCATCAATGAACATATTGAAATTGAAACTGATAGCACAACTGTAGATACACCCGTTGCCGACACTCTGCCTGCGGAAAGAATCGACACGGTGGTTGCCAAACCCGAACCCGCTCAAACAAAAAAGGCAAAAAGCAGACAACCGATAGAATTTGCAAGCAACAATGCCGAACGTTTCCAAACGTTGGCCAAGACATTGGCTAACAGCGACAACCGACAAATACGAATTCTGCATTACGGCGACAGCCAAATTGAGGGCGACCGCATAACTGGCTATCTGCGAAACCTGTTACAACGCAAATACGGCGGAAGCGGTCCTGGATTGATGCCAGCAATGCCACCAGTGGCGCAGTCGTCGGCCATAAACCATTCGGCATCAAACAATTGGAAGGTTTATTCAATTTACAGCAAGAAAGACACCAGCATACACCACAACAAATTCGGCATAATGGGCAGTCTGGCCCAATTCGCGCCAACATCGGCGTGGATAGAATTCTCGCCGTCAGGACAAGCCTACAAGTCGGTGCAGAATTTCACGCAATGCAATGTCTTTTACGGGAACAACATAGAGTCATTCACTGTCAAAGGATTTGTTGACAATCAGTTGAAGTGGTTTGAAGAGTTTGACCCGACAACCGACACAAAACGTTTCCAATGGAACTTTGAGCAGGCGCCAAAGCATTTCCGCATCGAGATAGAATCAGAAAAAAGCCTCGACCTTTATGCCATAACCCTTGATTCGCCAACTGGCGTAATAGTTGACAATCTGCCATTTAGAGGTAGCAAGGGAACTGAATTCGTAAAACTCGACCTCGCGCAAATGAAGCAAATGGGACATTATCTGCCTGTAAGCCTGCTAATTTACGAGTTTGGTGTGAATGCGGTGGCCAACAATTCGAAGAACTACAAATACTACGAGCAGAATCTGCGCAAGCAACTTCAATACCTGAAAAAAGTGTGGCCAAAGGCATCAATACTTGTCATAGGCGTGAGCGATATGTCAGAGAAGGGCGCCAACGGCTACACAACCCGTCAGTCGGTGGCAAAAGTCATTGAGGCTCAACGCAATGCGTCGTTTGCCGAAGGTTGCGCGTTTTGGAACCTCTACGAGGCAATGGGTGGCTACAACAGTATGCCTGTATGGGTAAGCAACCATTTGGCGCAAAAGGACTACACTCATTTTAATCGCGAAGGCGGACACCGTGTGGCACAAATGTTGTATGACGCTTTAATTGAGGAACTCGATTCCTCAAAATGATGAATATCGTATTAAATATTGGAAATGAATTCTTTAGGACAAAATGTAATCATAAGGGATATACGGGTAAGCGAACTCAAAATGCTTGAGGATTTCCTTTACGAGGCTATATTCATTCCCGAAGGATACGACAAGCCTGTACCGCACGACATCATATATCAACCTGAACTATACAGTTTTATAGAAGATTTTGGCACCCAACCCGATGACCACTGCCTTGTGGCGGAAGTGGACGGAAACCTTGTTGGCGCTGTATGGTGCAGGATTGCAAATAATTACGGACACGTTGACAATACAACGCCGAATCTGGCCATATCGCTTTACAAGGAATACCGAAGCAATGGCATCGGCACAAGACTGATGACTACAATGCTTGAAAAACTCAAAAATATCAATAGTTTATTTAGTTTTCAATGTGCTAACAGAGCGTACTCGGATCGAACGAGTGATGTAGGAATCAAAATCCTATGCCTTAACCATTTGGCGAAGGGGTTATAAAACTGGGGATGCAGGAGTCGAACCCGCAATACCAGAGTCAGAATCTGGTGTGGTGCCTGAGTCGTAGTTGTTGTTGAGCGATGAGCCAAAGACAGGGTCACCTATTACCTGAAAAGACTTG
>CALABN010000344.1 GCA_937885735.1 uncultured Bacteroidota bacterium
TACTATACCACAAAATTGCGGTTCCGTACAGAATTCGGGACATTTTGTTTTCCTCGCCTTCGTATAATAAACGTACAGTTATATGGACGTGAGGCGCTTATGGAATTGAACAAAGCGATCAGTCAAAGGCTGAAGGAGCTTTTGACCGAGAGGAAAATGACGGCGATTTTCTCTCATATTCAAAGCTTCTTCTGCGTGGCGACGGCACTTCAGTATATATGACTCAAGACCTTGGCACCGCACATCAGCGTTTTGAGCAATACAAACTCGACGAACTTCTGTACGTTGTTGGCAACGAGCAACTTTACCATTTTCAGGTGCTGAAACTTGTGCTCAAGAAATTGGGATTCGACTGGTCCGACCATATCACTCACCTGTCGTACGGAATGGTGGAACTGCCTGAAGGCAAGATGAAATCACGCGAAGGCACTGTTGTCGATGCCGACGACCTGATTGCCGAAATGGTGAACACCGCCCACGAGACATCGGACGAACTTGGCAAACTGCAAGAGTTCGATGAAGAATACAAAAATCAGATTTACAATATGGTAGGCTTGGGCGCGCTCAAATATTTCATTCTGAAAGTCGACCCAAAGAAGACTATGCTCTTCAACCCGAAAGAGTCAATCGACTTCAACGGAAACACGGGCCCATTCATACAATACACACACGCACGTATCTGCTCCGTATTGCGCAAGGCTGAAGAATCGGGACTGAAGGTTGCCGACAAGATTGACAATTCACTTCAGTTCAACGAGAAGGAAATGCAACTTGCAAAACTATTGTTCGACTTCCCTGCCGTTGTTGCCGATGCCGGCACAAACTACAGTCCCGCACTCATTGCCAACTACCTCTACAGCGTGGCAAAGGAATACAACCAATTCTACCACGACTGCTCAATCCTGAAAGAAGAAGACAACACCGTCCGCGAGTTCCGTCTGGCGCTGAGCAAACTTACCGCAAAAGTCATAAAGACAGGATCTGCGCTTATGGGAATACAAGTTCCTGAACGAATGTAATCTGACTACATACTATTATAATGATAGCCTTCGGCAACAAACCGAAGGCTTTTTTTTGACTATTGGAATGCTAAAAATCAAAAGTTGCGGAATAAATTGACAAAAAGTTGCGGAATAAACCGACAAAAAGTTGCGGAATAAATAGACAAAAAGTTGCGGAATAACTTGCATAATTAATTATTTATTAAGACTTTTACAAAAAACAAAAACAAACAAGAAAATGAAGCAATACAAACCAAGAATTACGGACATAATTTTAGGGCAAAAACTGCAAGGCAAAGGAGCCATACTTATAGAAGGCCCCAAATGGTGCGGAAAAACCACCACTGCCAAACAGCAAGCCAAAAGTATTCTTGATTTAGGCGACACTTCCGTATTGAGCGAAGCACAAAATACATTTATGCTACGGCCGAAAGCGCTACTCGACAAAAAAGCGCCACTTCTTATTGACGAGTGGCAAAGTATGCCACAATTATGGGATATGGTGCGTTCTGAAGTCGACAAAAGGGACGATTTCGGTCAATTCATACTGACTGGCAGTAGCGTGCCCATTTCACAAGACAAACTGCTACACAGCGGAACAGGGCGCATTGGCAGAATCAGTATGCGGACAATGTCACTATGGGAATCCGGCGAGTCAACCGGCACGGTAAGCATCAAAGACCTTTTTGACGGCATCGGCATTGACACCACCGACAACTATATGGACATTGAACAAGTAGCATTCCTGCTATGCAGAGGTGGCTGGCCAAAAGCGACGCAACTGAAAGGCGACATTGCGCTTAACGAGGCTCGCGACTACTACGAGGCAATATACAAGACCGCCATTCACCGCGTCGACAACACACGACGCAATAGCGAGCGCACGCGCCTATTGCTTAGGTCGTACGCACGCAACCAAGGTGCGGCCATTAGTTTCAACAAGATAAGCTCCGACATTAAAAAAAACGACAATCAGTCAATATCTTACGAAACAATTTCCGACTACGTGGATGCACTCAAAAAGATGTTTGTACTAGAAGATATGCCTGCCTGGAATCCGAATCTGCGTAGCAAGGCTGCCATTCAGACTTCAGAAACAAGATTCTTTACTGACCCAAGTATTGCAGCCGCTTCGTTATTCATAAGCCCTAACGACCTGCTGAACGACCTGCGGACATTCGGCCTGCTATTTGAATCAATGGCCATACGCGACCTGCGCGTCTATGCCGACGCACTTGACGGACAGATATTTCACTTTAGAGACTCATCTGGTTCCGAATGTGATGCCGTATTGCACCGCCGCAACGGCTCATACGGCCTCATCGAAATAAAACTTGGCGGCAATGAGAACATTGAAAAAGGTGCACAGACGCTACTCAACCTGTCTGGCAAGATTGATACAGCAAAAATGCCACAGCCATCGTTCTTGCTGGTGCTCACAGCCGTAGGCAAATATGCATACCAAAGAGCCGACGGAGTTTATGTAGTCCCAATAGGTTGCCTAAAGCCATAATTATGGCTCAAAACAGATGTAACATTTAAAAAGTTGCGGAATAAACTAATCAAAAGTTGCGGAACAACTCTTGCATATCGCTATAATTAAACAAGATAACAATCGGTCATTATATTCATAAAAAAGACGATATCCAATTGCCCCGACACCTGCAAGCATCATCTTTTGTTGACAACAAAAAACGCCCTTCAGCAAATGCCGAAGGACGTTCTTTGTATCAGAAGCCGAAAATCGGACTATGCTTTCCTGATGTAGTTGACAACCCACTCACCCACTTCACTGGTGCTGTGTGCGTTGTTTTTGTCAATATCTTCAGTCACATAATTTGCGTCAAGCGAAGCCTGGACAGCCTTGCGGATAAGAGCGCCTTCCTCGTGCAAGTCAAATGCGTACTCAAACATCATTGCGGCTGACAATATTGTTGCCAATGGATTTGCAATGTTCTTGCCTTTTGCCTGTGGATATGAACCGTGGATAGGTTCAAACACGCTAGTAAACTCGCCAATTGATGCAGAAGGAAGCAATCCCATTGAGCCTGAAATAACTGAAGCCTCATCGGTAAGAATGTCGCCAAATGTATTTTCGGTAACCATTACATCGAAAAATCCAGGATTGGTAATCATTCGCATTGCGGCATTGTCAACATACATATAGTCGGTTGTAACGTCAGGATAATTTGATGCAACTTCTTGAGCCACCTTTCTCCACAAACGGCTAGATGCCAACACATTAGCCTTATCAACAACAGTGACGTGCTTTTTGCGCTTGCGGGCATACTCAAATGCCACCTTAAGAATACGCTCAATTTCTGGACGCGAATAGAAGTTTGTGTCAAAAGCCTCTTCAATGCCGTCAGCGTTTACCGTTGGCTCCTCTTTCTTGCCAAAATACATACCGCCAGTAAGTTCACGGATACAAATAAAGTCGGCACCCTTAACCAACTCTTCTTTCAATGGCGATTTATGCAAAAGGCACTCAAATGTCTCAACAGGACGAATGTTTGCAAACAAGCCCAATTTCTTGCGCATTGCCAAAAGACCTTGTTCAGGACGAACCTTTGCAGTTGGGTCGTTGTCAAATTTTGGGTCGCCTACAGCACCGTACAACACTGCATCCGACTCAAGGCAAAGTTGATGAGTCGATTCTGGATATGGGTCGCCATAGGCATCAATTGCACACGCACCCGTAAGAGCCTCTTTGTATGTCAAAGTATGGCCAAACTTGTCACAAACTGCTTTAGTTACATCCAAGGCTTGTTTCATCACCTCTGGACCAATACCATCGCCAGCCAAAACTGCGATTTTCAAATTCTTTCCCATTTTATATTTTGTTTATTATAAAGTTTTAAATCAAATATATAACACTCAAATTTGTGAATTGTGAATTGTGAATTGTGAATTGTGAATTGTGAATTGTGAATTGTGAATTATTAAATCATTTTATTCCCACAAAGGTTGCAAAGTTGAAATGCTTGTGCAAGACAGAAATTTTCGAAAAACCGACCTGTTGCATCAAATCCAACTGATACATAAGTGTTTGTGGTGTATCTTCAGTTTCATATTTATTAAGAAAGACATCAACCTCGTCAGGAACATTCTTTTTAAGCACACTTTTCCAGCCGTCAAGCATAAGATTGTCTAGTTCAAGTGTTTCACCAATCACAATGTCATTGACGAAAAACGAGCCACCAATCTTCAGTGCATCAAAAATGCGTCCATACATCGACTCCCATTCATCAGTGTTTCTTAAATGGTGAAGCGTGGTTCCTGCCGTTATCACGTCAAAATTCTCCTTGCCAAAATCAACAGTCTTGTAATCTGCATTCAAAACTCTGACGTAGCCTGAAGTCAATGCTGAAACACGTTTTTGGGCTTCGGCAAGCATATTCTCGCTGATATCGACAAGCGTGAAATTGGCATTTGGAAACAACTGCGCCAACTTTACAGCATAATTGCCACCTCCACATCCCAAATCCATTATTTGAGATGAATCGGGATTCAGCAACTTTGCCGACTGCGCCACAATTTCCATACACAAAGGCGAGTCAATGGCAGTTGCTTGTCCAGTCTCAATATTCGAAAATCGGTCAACCTGCTCGTTAAAATTCTTCCGAATCGATTCAATGGACGACTTCATCATTTACCAATCACTTATCCTCAATAATATTCAGCATCTTGATAGTCGCCTTGATAGCAGCCATAGTCTGGTCAGGGTCAAGGCCACGGGTACGGAAATCGTTCCCGTCCAATTGCCAAGTTATGGTTGTCTGTACCAAAGCGTCAGTACGGCCGCCAGGTGGAATTGTCACGTTGTAATCGACCAATTTTGGCAAGACCTTATTTAAATTACTGTATATCTTTTTAATGCAACTCATAAACGCGTCATATTGGCCATCGCCCGACGCCGCCTCCTTGTAGAATTCACCATCAATCTTGACCATTACTGACACAATCGACTTCAGTCCTTTTGCCGTGCTGAAGTTAAAATTGACTACATCAACCTTATCCTTAATTGACTGGCTGCGAAGCACATCGCTGATTATGAACGGCAAATCCTCGCGAGTCACCATCTCCTTCTTGTCGCCAAGTTCGATTATATGTTGCGTAACCTTGCGCATTGCCTCGTCGTCAAGTTCGATGCCCATTTCCTCAAGGTTCTTCTTGATGTTTGCCTTGCCCGACGTCTTGCCAAGAGCGTATGTGCGGTGACGTCCGAAACGCTCAGGCACAAGTGCGTTGCAGTAGAGGTTGTTCTTGTTGTCGCCATCAGCATGAACGCCTGCCACTTGCGTGAAGACATTCTCGCCCACGACAGGCATGTTCTCCGGAACCCTGATGCCCGAGATGCTCTCCACATACTTGCATACATGGGTGAGCTCGCTCTCGTCGAGATCGTACTGACCGTTGCAGCGGAGCACCGGCAGGGATGACTCTCTGTCGAAGAAATCGACCACTTCCGGCATAGGATATCTCAGCGCGAACGGCAGCTTCTGCCATCCGCACAGCTCAAAGCCCTTTTCGAGAATGTAATACGGCATTTTCGTCACCCTTCGCCGATCAACATATTAGATTTTATTATAAAATTACCACACCGTGCTGTCAACAGTTTCAATCGGATGCTCTTCCGACC
>CALABN010000345.1 GCA_937885735.1 uncultured Bacteroidota bacterium
GGGAGCCAAATATAACGTCGTTGGTCGATTTTGACAGCAAGTGGAAGACGATGATCGACCCTGCAACGCCAATTCCTACACCTAGGACCAAAGAGTTTGAAAATGCCGTAGGAGTGTTCGAAGGTGGAGGTTACCAGTCGAAAGGCATTTACAGTCCTGCTCAGGATTGCATAATGAAATCAAACGGGCCAAAGAATTTTTGCCCAGTTTGTCGCGAGGCTATCTTGTGGGCGATTGGATTGTGATTATTTAGGATTTAATTCATTTAGGATGTAGGATTTAGGGTTGACGTTCACATTTGAGAAACGTTGAACTTGAAACCTAAAACACCTCTTACGATTTTACATTACTATTCCCATATCCTTTGCCTTTGCCACCAATGCGGCCGAATTTGCCACACCGAATTTTACAAGAAGTTTCTTGCGGTACCATGTGATTGTTTCGGGGCTCAGGAATATCATTTCGGCTATTTCAGGATTTGTGTGACCCTCGATAATCAGTTTCAGCACTTGTCGCTCACGGTCGGTCAACTTGATGTCGGCATCGTGTGATTTTAACTCACTAATAGTCTCGTTCAGCACGTCTTCGGTCTGTGTCCTTAATATTGTCTGAGTGTCCAGTTCCTTCTTTGTTGTCAACAGTTGTTTTTGCTTTTTGTTGATTTTCAGAAGTGTTATAATCAGTACAATGAGCAGAATGATGCCAATCAATGCAAAAGACATTATTGTCCTGTACATTCGCTTTTCCTTGGCAAGGGCTGCAAGTTGCAAGTCTTTTATTTGTAGGTCGTAAACCTTGCTTTGCTCGTTCAGTTCAGCTTGTCGTCTTTCAACTGCGGTTTTGCGCATCAAGTCCATTGCCTGCGTTATGCAATCTTCGGTGCCTTTCTTGTCGTTGAATCCGTATAGGCGAATCCAAGCCTTCGATACCAATGTCTCAATGTAATTCTGGCGTTCCTCGTCGTGTTTCGAGAAATATTCTTCGGCTTTTTCAAGATACGACAAAGCCTTGTCATATTTGCCCTGGCGATAATATATTCCGGACAATCCTCTCAACTGACCAGTCAGCATTAGCGAATCGCCAGTCTTTTCTGCCGATTCATAACTGAGGTTGTAATATTCTGTGGCTTTGTCCTGATTGAATTCCGCATACATTTCGGCCATATTATAATATAGTATCGACAGACTTTCGTTGTAATCATATTTTTTGAAGATGTCGAGGGCCTTTTGGTAATACATTTCAGCAGTGTCAATCTTGTCTTGAATGTTGTAAAGGTTGCCAATGGTGCCGTAGATTAAAGAATAATTGTTGTCAATTGTGGTTTGTGTGTAATGTTCGTCGCCGTTCATCTTGTCAATTGTGGCAAGCGAAATGTTGTAGTAATGAAGGGCGCTGTCGTACATTTCCACGGCATAGAAGTGTTGACCGAGTATTCGTGACGATACAATTTTTGTAATAAGGAAGTTGTTCATTTCCGAAATTGCAAGGGCCTTGCTTGCATAGTCAGCCGATTTTTTGCCGTCTGTTTGAAGGTAGCCCCACATCAATTCTTCATAAATATTCGCTAGGATTTTCGGGTCGGTAGGGTGGGTTGCCAAAACGGCTTCCAAGGAGTCGGTATTTCGTCCTCGATGGTCGGCATATTTGCAAAAAACATTGTTGCAAAATGTCATTGTCAAGCAAATCAATATTATACGTTTATTCATTATTGAAGAAATAATATTGCAAATATTGTAAAATTTACCCTTTTGGGTGGGTAAAAATGCTATTTTTATATCATATTTTTGTATCACGATTAAATCAAAAAAACAATTTGCTATGAAGAAAATCATTTTTGCCATTGCGGCATTGGTGTTGTTTTCTGTAAACGCCGATGCACAGGCCTTTATGAACCGTTTGCAAAACGCGGCCAAAAACGCCGCTGAAAACGCAGCGGAAAATGCAGTAGAACGTAATGTCGACCGTAAGGTCAATGAAGGCGTTGACAACGCTTTTGAAGGAAACAAAAGAGACAAGTCGGAAAAAGCAGAGAAAAAGACTAATAAAAGCGACGACGTCAACTCTTCTTCTGAAGTATCTGGTTGGACTTGCGAGAAGTGTGGCTTCAGCGGCAATGCCGGCAAGTTCTGCAATGAGTGTGGCGAGAAGAAGCCAGAAGCCAAGGCTGACAACGGTTGGACATGCGAGAAGTGTGGCGCCAACGGCAACACTGGCAAGTTCTGCAACGAATGCGGTGAGAAAAAGCCAGAAGCAGCGGCCGACAATTCCTGGAATTGCCAGAAATGTGGCGCAAAGGGCAACAAGGGCAATTTCTGCAACGAATGTGGTGCCAAGAAAGGCGAGAGAAAGATTGAAAGCACTTATTCAAAATCAGACTTTGTGCCTGGCGATGAGATTATCTTCTCTGATGACTTTGCAAACGAGAAGATAGGTGAATTCCCAAGCAAGTGGGACTTGCTTCGCGGTGTTTCCGAAGTTGTGAAATTCGATGGCAGAATGGCTTTCGACTTCCAAGACAATAATACTAGAGTTGCTCCTCTTATGAA
>CALABN010000346.1 GCA_937885735.1 uncultured Bacteroidota bacterium
CCGAGGACATAGTCGCCGAGGCAAGGGAGCTTGTTGCGGCGGGCTATAAGGACATAACCCTGCTGGGTCAGAACGTAAACTCCTACGGCAAGGATCTGGGCACGGGCGTTGACTTTGCAGACCTCATCCGCATGATAAACGACATTCCCGGCGAGTTCATCATAAGATTTATGATCAGTTATGTTCTTACTTGCTGCTGCAGAAACACTTGACATACTATAAGTTGAATTATTAATAAGGGAAGAAAAGAATGTTGAATTAGAATTCAGCAAGTCATTAAATTCTTCATAATGATCTTTTCCAGTAATAATTAAAACCTCATAATCTTTTTTTTCAACCAAAACGCCATTCAGCAGTTTGCCCAAATTCTTCGAGTACGACTTGCCTGTGTACTGAATGCTCGACTTTGGCGCCAAATATCCGCAACCCCAAGTCGGGCCCATGCTCGACGGCTGACGTGACGACAACATTCGGCGGACAACCAGCACAAGCGCAATGACCACAATGAACAGCAACGAATACCGTCCGACTGATGCAACCACACCTACAAGCCCGTTCGACAGGCATTCGCCCGACGTGCCCACAAATGCAGATGCCACTTGAGTGGCGACATTTATGTAGAATGAAGGCATCAGTGCGACGCTCATCATCACCAATATTATAATGTACTGTGGCAATCGCATCACCAACGGAACCTCAACAGGCTCCGAATGCAGTTGTGAACGACGCTGACCAAGGAATATCACTCCGAAACTTTTGGTGAACGCCATAACCGACGCGCCTCCAATAACCGACAACGAAGCAATGGACAATATCATTATTATGCAATGCAACAAGCCCGCATTGTTGAGCCCGTGGAAGAATCCTGAATAGAGCACGAACTCCGACACAAAGCCGTTAAAAGGTGGCATTCCGCCAATGGCGAGCGCGCCTACAAGGAATATGAACGCCGATTTCGGCATCTGCCTGATTAAACCGCCAAGTTTTTCCATATCACGCGTATGGGTCTGCTGATATATAGAACCCGCAGTAAAGAACAGCAACGACTTGAACAGCGAATGGTTGAGCACGTGCAACAGCGCTCCAACAAAGCCGATAGTGGCCAAAATGCCGTTGCCAAGACCTAAGCCAATGATTCCGAGCCCCATTCCCATTCCTATTATTCCTATATTTTCAATGGTGCAATATGCCAAGACCCGCTTGAAATCGCGGTGCACAGCCGAGTTGACTATTCCATAGATTCCTGTCAGCAAAGAAAGCGACAATAGCACCTTTCCAATAAGCAAATAATCTGATTGCAGATATGTTATGACTCTAAAAATGCCATATATGCCCATTTTCACTATCACACCCGACATAACGCCCGATACGTGCGAAGGCGCAGTTGGGTGAGCGTGTGGCAACCACGAATGTAAAGGAATGAATCCAGCCTTGATGCCAAAACCGACAAACAAAAGCAGAAACAGCCACACGTTGTTGTTGCCTGCAAAATAAGTCTTGATTGACATCATATCGAGCGAACCAGTCTTTATATAGACCCAAATGAATGCAACCGTAAGGAATGCAACGCCCAAGTGCATCTGTATCATATAGTTGAGTCCCGCTTTTTGGGTATCTTCCTTCTCACTTTCAAACATTACAAGCAAAAGCGACGAAAGCGACATCAACTCCCAAGCGACAAGGAAGGCAAGCGTGTTCTGCAACATACAAACCCACAACATCGACGACTGAAACACAAGATAATACACCCAATGAAGCGTAAGAGCCCTGCGACGCTCACTATAGGCTCTCATATAGCCAATTCCGTATATGGCACCTGTCAGGCAGGTGAAATTGACTATAAGGATGAACCAAGCCGACAATGCATCGATACGAACGGGAATTTCACCAAAAACCGGCAACTGCGCCAAAACACTGTCAACTGGATTGCCAAGCAACACTTTTACCGCTACCGAAGAACTGAAAACACCAACTGCAACTACAGTCAACAAATTGATATACGGCTTAATACGTGTTGACACCAAAGACACAAGGATTATGCCTGCAACCAACGCCAAAGCCGAAAAAATAACGTCCAACATAGATACTTACACCTTCCAAAAAAGAAAGCGCAAAAGTACTGCAAAGAGTTTATAGTAAAAAACATATACGGCAAAAAACGATACAGAAAAACTCCATTTTATGCAAACCATTGAAAAAATCGCATTTAATTGATTTACAACACCGATACATTCCCATTCAAGAATGCAGTCCCAAACTACGAATCCATAGCAAGAAATATGTTCTCACAGTTTTCACCAATTCAATAGACATAAATGGCGAATTTTCGTTACACATATAACATTCATTTACAATTAATTATACACACTAAACATTGTTTTTCGGCAATGTAAACATCTGCAAAAAGTTGTAAAAACACCATAAAAAACACCTGCAAAAAGTTGTAAAAACACCATAAAAACACCTGCAAAAAGTTGTATAAACACCATAAAAACACCTGCAAAAAGTTGTATAAACACCATAAAAACGTCTGCAAAAAGTTGTAAAATCACTTGCAAAACACTTGCAAAAAGTTGTAATTTTGTAGCCTAAAACATTGCAAAAAGTTGTAAACATGAAACTCAAAAGAAAGATAATAAGCACATTAACTGAATGGAAGAATTCTACAAACAAAATTGCCCTATTAATAGCAGGTGCAAGACAAGTAGGAAAAACAACCACAATAAGAGAATTCGGACAATCTGAATACAAGAACTTTGTTGAAATAAACTTCGAGAAGACGCCTTCAGCAATGGAAGCATTCGCTGGCAACCGCGATGCCGAAACCATTTACTCAAACCTGACAATGTTGGGCTACGGGCCTTTCGTTCCTGGACAAACACTGCTATTTCTTGACGAAATCCAAAGTTGCCCGAACGCTCGTACTGCAATCAAGTTCCTGGTTGAAGACGGCAGAATCGACATAATAGAGTCCGGCTCGCTTTTAGGCATCAACTACAAAGACGTATCATCATTTCCCGTCGGATTTGAGCAAGAAGTAAAAATGTACCCTCTTGATTTCGAAGAATTCCTATGGGCATCTGGCATCACGGACGACATAATAGGCAAATTGCGAAAATACTACGACACAAACACGCCTGTTCCGGCATTTATGCACGAGCAGATGATGAAATTGTTCCGTCAATTCCTGATTGTAGGCGGAATGCCACAGGCTGTCAATTCGTTTGTCACCGGCATCGACTTTAAAAAAACGCTGACCATTCAGCGTAACATAATGATGAGTTACAGAAACGATATTGCAAAATACGCCGACAGGGAAAAACATCTCGCGAAAATGGTGTTCGACCAAATTCCGCAACAACTATGCAAACAAGACAAGCGGTTCATTCTGGCCGACCTCGAAAAAGGTGCTTCGCAACGCAAATACGGCGACGCCACAATGTGGCTCGCCGACGCTGGAATAGCATATTTTTCGTTCAACGTAAGCAAATTCGAACTGCCATTCTCATTCAGCGAGAAACGCAACCTGTACAAACTGTTTTTGCACGACACAGGCCTGCTGTGCTCAACAAGCCTCGACCGCATTCAGTTCGAAGTGATGAACGGCAAAATCGACATTAACGAAGGCTACCTGACGGAGAACTTTGTCGCACAGGAACTTGTAAAAAAAGGCATAAACCTGAACTATTACGACAAGAAAAGCCGGCAGGAACTCGACTTCGTATATCAGGATGAAGGGAAAATATCGGTTATTGAAGTCAAATCTGGCAACGACTACAAAAGACACGCATCACTCGACAGGATAATAGAGTCGGATTCCGACAAGATTAACAAAGCCATAGTGTTCAGCAAATTCAACATCGAGACTATCGACAGCGTGACACACCTGCCGTTCTATATGCTTATGTTCTTGTAAGGCAAAATCAAGCGTCAAGTTTTTCCAACTCCGCCGTGCAGGTCTCCCAATTGTTGAGTTCGTCGGCGAGTTGTTTCTTCAGAGCCTCATATTTTTCAAAGAATTCGGCAGTTGCATTCTCTGGATGATTGGCCAACTGATTGTCCATATCTGCAACTGACGATTCAAGTTCGACAATTCTTGCCTCGCAATCCTCTACAGCCTTTTTCGCCTTGCGCAGGCGTTTTTCGGCTTCCTTCTGCTCCTCGTAACTCAATTTCGAAACAGGCTGCGATTGCGCTTGAACTTTCGGTTTTTCCGGCTTAACTGTCTTTTGCACAGCGTTCAGTTGCTCTATATTTTCAAGTTTCTTACGATAAAGAAAATCGCTTATTCCGCCCAGATGCTGCTTCATCTTCTTATGACGGAACTCATAGACGATGTTTACCATACCGTCAAGAAAGTCACGGTCGTGCGATACTATTATCAATGTGCCGTCGTATGCTATAAGTGCCTGTTTAAGAATATCTTTCGAACGCATATCCAAGTGGTTGGTGGGCTCGTCGAGCACAAGCAGGTTGCTGGGGGTAAGCAGCAGTTTGGCCAAGGCCAGGCGTGCTTTTTCACCACCGGAGAGCACCTTGACTTTCTTCTCGCAGTCTTCGCTGTCGAAAAGGAAGCTGCCAAGGATATTGCGGATTTTGGGACGGATGTCGCCCACGGCGATGTCGTCGATAGTTTGAAAGACCGTTTTCTCACCATCAAGCATAGCCGCCTGGTTCTGCGCATAGTAGCCAATCTGCACCTGATGACCCGGCTTATATACCCCCGAATAGTCGGACAACTCGCCGATAATGGTGTAACATTGTATTCTACGGGCGGGACTCAGAAATTCATAGAGTCTTTGGGAAAGAAATGTATTCCTGTTGAGTCGCTCACCGGCTATCCTTCTATCGACAAGCCCTGG
>CALABN010000347.1 GCA_937885735.1 uncultured Bacteroidota bacterium
CATAAGCAACTGCTTAAGTGTCTGCGGGCTCTGTGGCAAGGCATAGAACTGCCCTGGGTTCATACGGCTTGGAACGACAAAGTCGCGGGCGCCTTCTGGCGTAGAGTTCACCAATACAGGTGTCTCAATCTCGAGGAATCCGTGTTCATCGAGATAACGGCGCACCTCGAATGCGAATTTGTGGCGAAGTTCAAGATTCTTGCGGACCGCGCTACGGCGCAAGTCGAGGTAACGGTACTTCATACGAAGGTCGTCGCCACCGTCGGTGTTGTCTTCAATGGTGAACGGCGGGACATCGGAAGGGTTAAGGACAGTGAGAGTGTCGACGGCAATCTCGATGTCGCCTGTGGCCATTTTCGAGTTCTTGCTCTCGCGCTCAATGACCTTGCCCACAATCTGTATTACAAATTCACGGCCCAACTTCTTCACTTCCTGGCAAAGTTCAGGTTTGTCGGCATCAAAAACCAACTGGGTGATGCCATAGCGGTCACGCAAATCGACAAATGCCATTCCGCCCAACTCGCGTGTCTTTTGGACCCAACCGCAAAGTGTAACGGTCTGGCCTATGTTTGAGGCGTTTAACTCGCCACAAGTATAAGTACGGTACATATTTCTTTATTAATTTAAACGATGCGAAAGTAGAACAAAGTGTTGAGATATTCAATCGGATTTTTCAGCATCTGTTTTCGCCTTAAACAAAAAAAGACCGTCAGCCAAAGGCTAAACGGTCTTTTGGCATCGATATTGGCATTACACCAAATGTCCGATAAGTTCCTCGCGGTCGCCGTAAAGCAGGTCGATGACAGGTATTTCAACCAATGTGTAGCAACCTGGCTTCTGCTTCATAGTGGCGCGTGCCGAATTAACCAAAACCTGGCCTGTAAGTGCAGGGTTGTTGATTTTCATCTTGAACTCGAACAACTGGTTCTGTGTCTTGCCCGAAACGCCCTTGCGCTCCAGTAGCACGCCGTGGCCCATATCGCGACAGTCGTCGACGCTTGCCACAGGGATAACGTGAAGTTCATCGTGTGCAAAATAGTCGTCGGCCTTAAGCTCGTCGTAAACCTGCTGTGCGGTGAAACCGTCCTCCAACTCTACATATACAAGACGGCTGTGAATGCCTGCGCCTTGTGGCATTGTCATTGACAAGGCATTCTTTACACCTTTCTTTGAGCGGGCCACTACAGAGTGTCCCATACTCATACCCGGTCCGAAATTGGTCCAGGTCAAGCCTTTAGGTGCAAGGCTCTGCATCAATGTGCGGACAACAGAGTCGCTACCTGGGTCCCAACCTGCCGAAATGATTGAAACGGCGTTGTTGGCCTTGGCCACTTGGTCGAGCGAACGGCGCAACTCAACTATCTTTGTATGAATATCGAAACTATCGACAGTGTTGATGCCCAAAGCAAGGCATTCCTTGGCGTGTTCCTCTACACTGCGGGTTGGTGTCGACAAAATGGCAACATCAACATCCTTAAGTTCCGAAACGCTTTTTACTACTGCAAAATCAGCGAGTTCTGCTGGCTTGTCGGCATCGCCGTTGCGACGGACAACGCCTGCCACTTCCATATCAGGTGAAGCCAAAATGGCATCCAACACATAATGGCCTATGTTTCCATAGCCTACAATTGCAACTCTAATCTTTTTCATAATCCTAAAATTTATCATTACAAAGAAAAAAAGAAGTTGGGCGCACTGCAATTTTTTTTGATTTACGGCCCAATAATCGAAATAACAATATAAATATTTAAATATCTGACAAATAACTATCAAGGACAAATTCAACGCCAATACGTAATAAACTAATTTTTTAAAGATGCACAACCAACACGGCACCGATTTTGCGTGCAATAAAAAATGACATGCCACATATTATATAATAAGCATTTACTACTAATAACCTATCCGTTGCAATCCAACAATACGGGACAAAGGGTTTACTTTTATGAATGGATAAAAAAAGATGTTATGAGTACCGCTATCATCATTGCAATCTACCTACTGTCGCCAATAATAATTGCCATTGGCTTTCAGCGATACCCGCTGGTGCAAAAGATAGGCACAGTGATTGTCGCCTATGCAATCGGGATAATTCTTGCACTGACCGGTTTTGTAAAGACAGCCGACGTTCAGGTGTTGGACAGCATGCAAAACGTGATAATGAATGTGTCGGTGCCCTTAGCCATTCCGCTGATGCTTTTCAGTTGCAACTTCAAACTTTGGACACGCTCGTTGCCTAAAACCATTTTGGCACTGGCTGGCGGTCTATTGTCGATAATCACGGCTATAATTGTAGCATTCTTCCTGTTCCGCGATTCGGGCATTGGCGGACTCGACCGCATTGCAGGCCTGATGACGGGCATCTACACTGGCGGGACACTCAACTTCTTTGCACTCGGCTCGGCACTCCGCGTTGACGATTCGGTGCTGTTGCTTGTATATGCCTTCGAGATGCTTGTGACGTTCCCGTTCCTGATGTTCATTGTGGCTGGCGGATTCAAGATTTTCCGCAAGTTGTTGCCATTCCCCGACGAGTCGGTGGCGACGCCCAACAATTCAAAGATAGACAGCGGTGTGGAAAACTACGGCGGAATGCTGGCTCACGGCGTATTGGGCAAGTCACTGCTTGGCCTGTTGCTGTCGGTGGCGTTTTTGGCAATAGGCGCTGGCATATCGTTGCTGACAACGGGCGTACTGAACGAACTGGTGATAATACTGACTATCACCACGTTGGCCACCATAGCATCTTTTTCTGAAAAGATACGTAATCTTCCAAAGACATTTGAAACTGGAATGTTGTTCATCCTACTGTTCAGCGTAGTTGTGGCGTCAAGGTTCGACATCAGTTGCCTCAACTCGTCATCGCTGATGCTAATGGCATTTGTCTTTTTCATTATGTTGACCACCATATTGCTACATTTGCTACTTTGCAGGCTGTTTCACGTCAGTGGCGACCTGTTCACTGTGGCCAACATAGGACTGCTGTGCTCTCCGCCGTTCATTCCGCCTGTAGTAGGCGCAATGCGCAACCGCAAGGTGCTCATAAGCGGAATTGTGATAGGCCTGGCAGGATATGCCGTGGGTACTTACCTGGGTGTTGGCGTGGCGTGGTTGCTTAAGTTGTTCTGATTATGGCGAATACAGAATAAGCAAGCAACAAACAGCTTATTTTGGCAAGCATTTTGTCACGAACAAGCTATCAAATAGTTCAACTCCAGACTGATACATATGTTCCAAATCGTAGAACATATAGTCTGGAACTATTTGCGGGTTGTTGAAGTCAAAATACATACCTTTAGTCATCATATAATCGGCAAATTCGTCGTGATTGGCATATGAATCATAATAGACACGCATGACAGGCGCCTCAACAAGTAACACTTTTACATTATTTTCGGACAGGAATTTCAGGCTATTTTCAAAGGCAGTCCGTTGACTATTGCGAATTTCGAAATTGCGTCTTATCGGATTTTTATATTTAAAAGGCACACTATCGCGAGCCACAAAGCCTCCTGAAACATAACAATCTGCTCCGGAAATGGCTGGTTCCGCGACAAAACGCTTGTCATGCAGGATATGGTCAGCATAAAGTCCATAAATAGCCGTATTTATAGCTTTCATATTGCAGGATTTGAGTGCCATGCAAATAACGGGGAAGTCCACTCCATAATTGGCAATCAAATCAAGCGACGACTCAATTCCATCCATTTCAAAAGCCTCTGGATTAACTTCTATCACAACATATCGAGGATTCATCTGAGAAAGGAACCGTTTCAATAGCACCTCATACTGCATTGGTGTCTGGTTGCTTGAGCCCAAATTGAATGACGAATATCCATACTTGGCAAAAATTCTGTTATCAAAGCCTCTATACGTATGAGATGAGCCAACAAATACAATATCAACATTTTCGCAAGTATCGGCATCCCGCATTCGCGAAAGCATGTGTCCTCCACCAGCCAATGGATAATTTACAGTTTGCTCCAACATTGCAGTTTTCCCAAAAAACGCAATGAACAATGTATAAGCAAGTGCAAACACGGCAAAGTACAACAATAGCCTTGCACAAAATTTCAATATCGAAGTTCTGCTAATTGACATATCAATTGACAAGATGCATTTTTAAATTCAAAGCAAGGCATAAACAACGCCGAACAATAAAAAAACATGTAATAAATCGTTTCATATTAGAATTGGAAATAGACAAAAGGTGTGCACACGTTATACTTAAACGCAAAAATGGAAATTGACAAGACCAGATATATCATCCAGCGTATCGTCCTGCTAGCTATTGGCAAATCGAGGCCATGCGCCCTTTTTCGATTTAGCCACTCAACGGCCAACATGACAACAACAAAATATGCCACCCATGTTTCCGGATAAGTGAAAAAGTCGACAGGGAAATGCCACATTCCATCAGCAAACATGGACTTCAGATAAGAAAATGCCTGACGGATGTTTTCTGATCTAAATATCACCCAACCCATTGTAGTCAACAAAAAAGTAAAAAGCATTTGCAACAATTCACGAATGTTTGGCAGCATTCCATTTTCGGCCACAACGCCTAAATGTTTTCTGTTACGACCCAACAAGATAAGCGGAAGGAAAAGCAACGCATGGAAGGCGCCCCAAACGATAAATGTCCAATTGGCACCATGCCAGAACCCACTCACAAGAAATATCACGAATGTATTACGCACAACCTTAACCGCTGGCACCCTGTTCCCTCCCAAAGGAATGTATAGATAGTCCCTGAACCATGTGGTCAAAGATATATGCCAACAACGCCAGAACTCGGCAATATCACGACTGAAATATGGCGTCTTGAAATTTCGCATCAACTTTATGCCAAACAATTTTGCTGTGCCAATGGCTATGTCGGAATAACCTGAGAAATCGCCATATATCTGAAAAGAAAAGAACAACGCGCCCACCCAAAGCATACTGGCTGGCTGGCTCGTATACGTATTGAAAATACTATCGACAACGACAGAGCAGTTGTCAGCAACAACAACCTTTTTGAACAAGCCCCAAAGAATCTGGCGACACCCATCGACTGCATCGGCATAGCAGAACACACGTTGACGGGAAAACTGTGGCAGCAAATTGGTAGCCCGTTCAATTGGTCCAGCCACCAACTGAGGGAAAAAACTAACGTAAGCAAAAAACTGCACAATGTCATGTGTTGGTGTCAGTTTGCCTTTATACACGTCTATTGTGTAACTAAGCGCCTGGAAAGTGTAAAAACTGATTCCGACTGGCAACACCACATTCAACAACATTCCATGAGTGTTGCCTCCCAAAAATGCATCGGCAAACGACGTGACAAAGAAATTGTAGTATTTAAACACACACAGGACAGTCAGATTCACTGCAATGTTGGCCACACTGACCCAACGTGTCTTTTTCCCCTTGACAACCTGTCGTTCAATGAGCAGGCCACTAGCCCAACTGCACAAAGTCGTGAATGCTATCAACAGCAAAAAACGCCAATTCCACCACCCGTAAAAAACATACGAAGCTACAACCACAAACAAATTTTGCAGTTTCAGTTTGCCAGACATCAGCCAGTACAAAGCAAAGACTATCGGCAAAAACAAGGCGAACTCCAACGAATTAAAAAGCATTGTCTATACGTAATTGTCGACAAATGTACAAAAGCAAAACCAACAACAAAATGACATTACAAACCTTATCGACACAAAAGATTTCAAGCAAGAACTTTCAGTCTCATTTTGCAGTATATAAAAACATTGACGACATTTGTATTTCAAACAATGAAACATATACCGCACATATGGTACATATTTCAATTTTTGAGTGTTTTTTCAATGTTTACAGATAAAATGGCATCTGCATTTATGGCGAATACAAGATTATACCTCACAATGGCCATTCTTTCAATGGCAAGCGTTTCCATTGCGCAAAGCGATGCAAAGACAGGCTGGAACTTTGGCGCACTGCCTTCGGTGGCGTTTGACGCCGACCTTGGGTTCCAATATGGCGCGCTCACCAATATATATTACTACGGCGACGGCTCCACGTACCCCGAATATCTGCATTCGCTTTATGCCGAAATGGCGTACACGACAAAGAAAAACGGACTTTTCCGACTCAACTTCGACTCGCGCGCACTCATTCCCGACCACCAATTAAGCGTGGACGTAGCATTCATTCCAGATGCAATGTGCGATTTCACTGGATTCAACGGATATCAAGCAATATACAACGATGCCTGGCGCGACGACGAAGACGAACTCTACCAGTCGCGGGCGTTCTACAAATACCGCAGGAATATGTTCCGTGTGGCCACCGACATTCAAGGCGAACTGTCGGACAATATCAAATGGAACATAGGCGGGGGCATTTTCAACTTCGACGTTGGAAGTGTCAAACTGGACAAACTGAACCGCGGGCAATCGGACTCTAAAAAACTGCCCGAAATTGACGGACTCTTCGAGAAATACCAGAAATGGGGGCTACTGTCGGTGAACGAGACCGACGGCGGGTTCTTCCCGTACGTCCACAGCGGGCTGACATACGACACACGCGACTTTTCATCGGCACCGTCGAGCGGGATATGGGCCGACGCCTTCCTGACATACACCGCAGGCTTTGGCGACCACAGCGGTACGGAACGCGGAATCCGCCTGATTCTGAGCGTTCTTCTCCTGATTGGAGCGCACGTCCGCCTTATACTCG
>CALABN010000348.1 GCA_937885735.1 uncultured Bacteroidota bacterium
TTCCTTCTGCATCATTGGCCGATACAGCGTTCATGATGTTGATCTTCTTCCTGGTATCTACCACAATGGACACCGATGCCGGCATATCTCGTACATTGCCTCAACCGGTTCCAAAAGACCAACAGAACGACGACCAAAAGATTAAGGAAAGAAACGTGTTTGTTGTCCTTATCAACCAATACGACCAGTTGCTGGTTGAAGGCGAGCAATTGCACATTTCAGAACTTAAGAAAAAAGCAAAGGAATTTATTGCAAACCCTGCTGATGATCCTGAACTTCCTGAAAAATCAATGAAGGAAGTGCCGTTCTTTGGCGAATATCCAGTTTCAAAACAGGTTATTTCACTTCAAAACGACCGCGGCACATCATACGGATTGTACATTCAAGTGCAAGACGAGTTGGCCGCAGCATACAACGAATTAAGAAATGAGTTGTCACAAAGAAAGTGGAACAAAGCCTACGACGACTTGGACAAAGACCAACAGGATGCTATCAAGAAGATTTACCCAATGAGTATATCTGAAGCAGAACCTAAAAACTATGGAGGGAAAAAATAATGGGAAAATTTAGAGAAGGCGGAAAAAAAGAAGTTCCTGCAATTTCAACATCATCTCTTCCTGACGTAGTTTATATGTTGTTGTTCTTCTTCATGGTGTCAACAACCATGAAAGAGGTTGACCTAAAGGTAAATGTAAACGTTCCACAGGCTTCTGAAATCAAGAAACTTGAAAAGAAGTCATTGGTTAGTTACATCTACATTGGCAAGCCAAAAGACAAGTTTACCAAAACTTATGGAACAGAGCCTCGTATTCAACTGAACGACCAATTTGCTGATCCTAAGGACATTGCAAGCTACATTGAGTCGGAACGTGAGCAAAAAGACGAGAAGGAAGTTCCATTGATGACAACATCTCTTAAGGTTGACGAGAATACCAAAATGGGTATTGTAACTGACGTAAAACAAGAATTGAGAAAGGTTAGCGCCTTGAAGATAAACTATTCTACCAAGAAGGGTTTAAGACGCTACTAATTTCAACATCTTCTAATACAAAGGATGGCTGCATTATATGTGCAACCATCCTTTTTTTTACTAAAAGTGAGTTCTATAAATTCACCGTTTGAAAAATAAAATAACAAATGGGCTATATGAACTTTTCGGCGCTTTTTGTTTTTTATCGTTATCTTTATGGGTGTCAGTCGTCAACAGTGCCCGCACTGTATTCTCCTTCCGTCCATAAATCTACCAAAATTCAAAAATCTCTCGAAATCAATTTATAGAACCCGCTTAAACAGAATGTCAATAAAATCAATTATCGGAATAGGAATGCTGGCGGCAATGCTGCAAAGCTGCTGCGGATACAGAACACCTGAATTTGTCAACCTGGACAAAGTTGACGTAAAAGAGGTGTCAATGAAATATGTCACGGCGGATATTGAAGCAACCATTTACAATCCAGGACGACACGACATTACCATTGAATCGGCAGAACTCGACGTACTGTTTGCCGACAAAAATGCAGGCTTATTGACATTGCGTGACCAAAACACCATCAAAGCCAAAAGCCAAGCCAGATGCAACTTTGCCGTGAAAATCAGCACCAAAGAGGCACTGAAGGCTGGCATAACATCAATTGAAGAAATTGACAAAAACAAGTCCATAATCAGGCTTAAGGGCAAAGTGACAGGCAAATACTGGTTCTTTAGAAAGAAACTCAACGTTGACACCACATTGATACCATAATTAGTTTATTTTGGCAGAATAAATATCTACAACTATGGATAAGTACATTTTAGTTCCCGTTGATTTCTCACCAAGCTCAATAAATGCAATGGAACACGCTGTTCTATATGCAAATGCGTTGGAATGCGATGTTAAAATGATAAACGTAAAACGCAAGAATGCCGATTACGACCCATCCATAGCTTACAGCGACTACGATGAAGTATTGAAGTCAACTGCCATTGACAATTTCAAGAAAATAATAGCACACTTTAAGGGCAAGGTTAAGGGCCAAATAACATATTGCGTCCGTGACGGCCGTGTGTTTACCGAAGTCTGCAACCAGGCAAAATACGGTGATGCCCTTATGATAATAAGCGGCACCAACGGTGTATCAGGATTCAAGGAACAATGGGAAGGCAGCAATGCATTCAGAATTGTCAGCCACGCCACCTGCCCTGTAATTACAATTAAATACAACTTCGTGCCAAAGACACCACGCCGCATTGTGGTTCCTATTGACAACACCGAACGCACAAGACTCAAAATACCTATTGTGGCTAACATTGCCAAATGCTTCGACGCGGAAATGATTCTTGTGGATTTGCGGACTGACACCAAATTTGCCACCGAAAAGAAAATGCAAGAGGCTATGAAGGCTGTGACAGTGTATCTTGACAGACACAAAGTCAAATACAGCAAAGACTACCTTCAGACAAAAAAAGCGAAAACGGCAAAATCTGTAATTGACTATGCTGTAGGCATTGATGCAGACCTAATAGCTGCAACAAGTGAACGGCTTGACAACAGTTGGCAACAATTCTCCGTGTCAAACCCTCAAAAACTGGTAAACCACTCACCTATTCCTGTGATTACGATAAAGGTTGCATAAGAGGCATAACTGCTAAAGAGAACCTCATTTATTTGGCCACTGTAAACAGCCAGGCATTGCCGTACTTTTCATTGGCACGAATGCGGCGAAGTTCGTGCAAGGCCTTTACCTTGTCGTCGAATTTGGCAAGCGACACTCTATAAAGATTGTCAGTGCAAATCACTTCAGATTCAAAACCCTCCTTCTCAAATGTTTTGGCGAGTTTGTCGGCATTTGACTTTTCGGCGTAACTGCCACCTATAATGTAGAATGTGCCCGATTGCGATTTTTGGTGACTGACAACGGCATTCTCCTTAGAAACAGCCTCGTTATAGAACAATGCCGAACGCTTGTCAGTTGAAGATTCAATGGCATCCTCAACAGAAGATGCAGAGGCGTTGGCGCTATAAGAATCCTCAATGGATACGCTTGTGTTGACAGGTACTGGCGCCACACTTGCACTGTTGCTGAAATGCTGATTGAAAACAGGAATCAAGCCTATCAAAACTGCAACTGGCACCAATATTGCAGCATAACGCAGTATGGTCTTTGGTTCAATAGTTGGCATCCTTCTGATATTATCGTTATTAATAATTGCCTGTGGCTTCGTCTGGTAACTCAAAGGCGGAAACCTGAACGAGAACAATCCATAAGAATCCGTCAACAGGTTTTCAGTCAGTTGTGGATTGAAATTCAATGTACCATCATCGTTGTAGCGGAAAGTGCCTATGCCATCGAACTTCAACGTCTCTCCTTTTTCAAGCCTTATCCACGCATCCTCAACACTCTGCTTCACAAGTTGGTCCGCCTCCTCGTAGCTGATCCCCTTTTGACGCGAAAGGTAATTGATTAGCAGTCCGTCATTGTAAGAGAGATTGCTGTTGAACAGCAGTTTTTTTGACGGTGGCGAGAATGTGTTGCTCGATTCATCGTACACGGCATCGTTATAATTGGCGACAAAACCGCCAAATCCTGGCAGTATCACGCAATCGTGAATAAACAAAAGTCCTGTAATATAGTTGCTTAAATCGAGCATTTCAAAATAAACCAATAAACAAAAGTATGAAAATTCTTTCTGGTCTTGAAAATAATTGCCACTCAAAAAATTGACATTCTGCCATTTTTAAGCAAAAAAAGGCGCAATGAAATGCGCCTTTTTGCTTATTGACTGTAATTCATACTATCTGAATTTGCGTTTAGAACGGTAGAATGTAATGTGGTAATCCCAAATGACACCTGCAGAAAGGCCAACCGACATAAGGCTTGCCCTATCAATCTGGCTTGAACTCAACGTGCCATTGTATTTCTTGTCAGGTGAAAGAATCGGGTCAACGGTCTCCTTGTGCAGATTGCTCAAGCAGTAGCTGAAATAGACACTGGCAAATGCACGCAACGCCTTGTTGAATTTGTAACTCATTCCTCCCTCCAACAAAAGAGATACGTTGACGGAATTCACCTTGCTCTTTCCTTTTTCCTTGTCAGCCTCCATCTTTTCAAAACCGTGGTTTGCCATATCGTGGTATTCAACCTTGGTATATGGATAATAACCACGTGTCTCGTAATTACCATCAATCAGGCAATACTTTGTGCTTAATGGGAATCCCAACTTGAAACCTGCCTTTCCAATAACGTCGAACCTGTCATTAATAATCGGATATTGGCAGAATGCAGTAATTGGCACTTCCAACTGAAGAATATTCTGACGTTCTGAAAAATCGCTGTAATAAGTGCGGAATTCATAATCAAGAGGCTTGCCTGGCATTGCCAATGTATCGAGAGCATAACTGCTTTCCATTATGCTGTCGTATATTACCCTTGACCTATATGATGACAAACCAACACCCGTGTTGACGCCCCAATTGTCATCTATCATAAATACGCATCCTGCATTGAAGCGGAATCCCATTCCCACCTTATGCTGACCATCGTGTGGCGAGAACTGAATGCTTTGAAGTCCACCGCCAAGGTCACCTGTGATATATCGAGGTATGAAATAATCGGCAATTTGTGCATTCACTCCCATTGGCAAAAAGAATGTTGCCAACGCTATTATCAGACTTGATAATTTGACTCTTCTCATAGTTCTATCAATAAAAGACTTATAATTCATGTTTGCCAGATGTTACAGTTTAATGAATGGGATTGACTTGTTGTCGATTTTCACAATGTATAGACCTTGTGGAAGATTCAACAGATTGATGTCCTCGACATCGTTGTCGGTGATTTCACGCGAAAGCCAAACCTTGCCATTTTCATCGGTAATAATGATTGACTTGCCGACCTCAAGTGCACTGCCTTTTACAAGGACACGCTCAACTGCAGGATTTGGATATACTGAAATTGAGACTTCAGGCTTTTTGCCGAAATCGCGCTCGCAAGAGCAAATCTCCTCGCCATCAGATGTGGTGGCAACCAAATAATACTTGCCAGTCAGGCCACCAACCTCGTTGTAGTATTCGGTGGTGTCAATCAAGGCATCGTTATGGTACCACTTATACGACTGGAACATATTGTCGGTATTGATAACAGAGACAACATCGTCCCACATTGTGGTAATCATATCTTTCTTGCGTATATACTTGATTTCCTTTGTCACTTCGGTGCCACCAAATGAACCTGTCACGGTAATTGTACCTGAGAACTTGGCATTGTCAGGCAAAGTGAATATAGTGCCAACTTGCGAAGGCTCTACAACTCCGTTCACCTTCCAAACAAACTTGACAGAATCGCTGACATTGGTCAATTCAACATACTTTTCATTCTCGCAAGTCTCAAATGATTCAGGTGCTGTAAACTCGACAATGCCTGCCCATATTGCATAGAATACGGCACCGTCGGCAGTCATAACGCCAAAGTCTGTTGTGACATCTCCATCAGCAGTTGCCGACCAACCCTTGAATTCATAGCATTTGCGAGAAGGGTTGTCTACAGGTGCGACAATCTTTTCGCCAAGTACAACCTGCTGTGACATAAATGTCTTGCCACTGCCATCGTTCATATCCCAAACAACAGTGAATTCGCCAGGTGCCCAAACAGCATAGAATGAGGTTCCGCCTGCAGTCATTATGCCAAAGTCAGTCAATGGCTCGCCATCGGCAGTTGAAGACCATCCCTTGAAGATATACGAGCCGTGCTCTGGATTTCCTTCTGGTGCCACAAGTGTTGTGCTTACAGTTGCGTGTGTAGTAAAGAACACTTCGGCTGTTCCATTGTTTGCATACCAAAGGGCATCGTAAAGGACATCTTCCCAAACAGCATAGAACTTTGTGCCTCCAACTGGCATTATGCCAAAGTCTGTTGTGACTTCGCCGTCTGCAGTTGCCGACCAACCCTTGAATGTGAAGTTGTCACGTGTTGGATTGGCTTCAGGTGCCGTCAATGTGCTGCTTACGCTTGCGTGCGTGGTGAAGAATATTTCGGCTGTGCCGTTGTTGGCATACCAGACTGCATCAAACATAAGGTTCTCCCAAACGGCGTAGAATGCAGTGTCATTGTCTGGCATTGTACCAAAGAGAGATGTTGTGTCACCATCGGTGGTTGCAGACCATCCATTGAATTGGTAATTCTCACGAGATGGAATATTCTTTGGTGCTGTAAGAACTGTGCCGTAATCAAGTGTGTCCGAATTGACAATTGCATCAGTACCGTCGTTAGCATACCAGTTGGCAACGTGCCTGTTGATTTCCCAAACGGCATAGAATGCTGTGTCTTTGTCTGGCATTGTGCCAAAACTTGTTTCGGCTGTGCCATCAACTTTAGCTGACCAGCCTACAAATGTGTAATGTTCCCTTGATGGCATGCTGTCAGGAACTGGAATCACTGCATCATATTCAAGCGTATCAACATTGATTGTGTCGTTGGTGCCATTGTTTGCGTACCATACGGCAACGTGCTTGTTGAGTGCCCAAACAGCATAGAATGCAGTGTCTTTGTCTGGCATTGTGCCAAACTCTGAAACGACGTCACCATCGGCAGTTGACGACCATCCCATAAAGGTATGGTGTTCAAATGACGGGTCAGTTGCAGGTTTCTCGATGATATTGCCAAAATCAAAACTACTGCTGAAGAAGTTGGCACTAGTGCCATCGTTGAACTTCCAGTTGACAGTATATGTGTTAACTGACCAAACGGCATAGAATGTGGTGTCGGCATCAGGCATTGTGGTTATTTCGACAGTGTCAGACACAGATGCGTCAGATGCAGAAGCCCAACCCTCAAAAGTATGACCCTTGCGAGTTGCTGTTGGCTTGACAATTTCCTTGCCGTAGTCAACGGCTCCACTTGTATATATCCCGCTCAGGTCACCACCATTGGCATCCCAAGAAAGATTGTTGCTGTTGATTTGCCATTGAGCATAGAATGTCACTTTGTTGGCATTCATTGTGCCAAAGTCTGTTATGACAACACCGTCTTCGGTTTTCGACCAACCTAGGAATTGATAGTGCTCTCTTGTCGGGTCTGGTTCAATCTTGCTAATGGCATTGCCGTATGTTACATTGCTTGAGCCATATGGATTGCCAGTGCCATCATTCAGCAACCATTCAACCACATAGTCGTTAGCCACCCACAAGGCATAATACTTAACATCAGCGTCAGGCATTGTACTAGCAACGCTTGTTGGGGTGGTTAATGTTGCAGATTCGCCCCAACCTGCAAACTTGAAACCTGTTTTTGAATATTCCGTTGGTGCCACTATGGCTGTGCCATAAGCGACAGAACCACTTGTATAAGTGCCCCCCAACTCGCCACCATTGGCATCCCAAACAAGATTATGCTTGTTGGCCTCCCAGACGGCATAATATACAACGTCACTGTCAGGCATTGTGGTTATTTCAACAGTTTCGGTTGAACCGAGCGTTGTAGTCCAGCCCTTGAAAGTATAACCATAACGAGATGCCGAAGGTGCAGTAATAGTTGTACCATAAGTGACTGTGCCTTTTGTGTAGTTGCCACTTAATTCACCACTGTTGGCATTCCAGGTAAGAGTGTGCTGGTTGATTTTCCAAATTGCGAAGAATTCCTTGTCCTCGCCAGGCATTGTAAGCGGAATGTTTATGGTTGACGTTGCGGTAGCCGATTCACCCCAGCCAATAAATGTATAACCAGTACGTGATGCATTAGGCTTGACAATGTCTGTGCCATAATCGACAGAACCAGAAGTGTAGCTTCCGCTCAAACTACCACCATTGGCATTCCAAGTAAGATTGTATTTGTTTGGTATCCATTGAGCATAGAATGTGGCGCCTGCGGTAGTCATCTTGCCGAAATCGCCATTTGTGATGATTGCTCCATTTTTTGTCTTTGACCAACCTGCGAATGTGTATTTGTCACGGTCAGGAACACCTGCAGGTGCCTCAATGTCTTCTCCGTAATTAAAGAAACTCGTAGGTTGTGGCGAGCCAGCATAGTTCCAATCCCAAATGACTTTATATTCGTTTACATCCCAAACATCATAGTAGGTCAAATCGGCATCTGGCATTTGAGTGGCAACAACAGTTGTATTGCCTCCATTAGTCAATGACCAACCTTTGTGAGTATAGCCTTCACGGTTCAATTTAGGTTCGATGATAGTTGCTCCGAACATTACTGAGCCTTTTGTATACGATTCACTTTCCAAAGTACCGTAACCTATTGACCAAGTAAGAATATGAATGTTACGCTTGTAATAGATTTCGACTACAGTAGTGCCGTCTTCCTTAATGGTTGCCTGTGAAAAATTCTGAGCAGTGAACCCTTCATAATTTTTGGCAGATGCGTTTGTCTGCAATCCCCAAATACCTGATCCATTATCAGTTGTGGTTGGTGTTGCAGGATAATTGCCATCAAGGCCCTCTTGATAGTGGTTGACAACATAAGACTTGTTGTCATTGTCAACAAAAATGGCATAATATATCACCGCAGATTCGACCGTTGCGTCTGTCAAAGTCAGTGCGCTTGTAGCACTGGCGTTAGTGTTCCAGCCAACAAAATGCTTGCCTGCTTCAGCCTTTTGGTCGGCTGGAATCTCCAATGCAGAACCATATTTGTAATTGCCTGTTAAAACTGGTGCCGATCCATTGTACCACTTGACATCGTAACTGTTTCGAGTGTATTTAATATCTACAACGGTAGTCCCATCAGCCTTAATTATTTCTTGGCTGATAGTCTCTGGTGCAGTGAATCCGGTATATGTCTTTGCTGTTGCTTGTGTCTGCAAACCGACAGTGCCTGAACCGGTTTCGGTTTCCTCTGGGTCTGTAGGATATGTGCCGTCGAGATTTTGCTTGTAATGATTTACTGTGTATGACTTGCTGTCGTTTGTGGCAAAAATAGCATAATAGGTTGCAGCGCCCTCAACTGTCTTGCCTCCTAAAGAAAGAGCCACAGTTGCATTGGCATCAGTGTTCCATCCTACAAAATGCTTGCCTGCCACAGCAGATGGATCGCTTGGTATCACCAATTCAGAACCATATTTGTAATTGCCTGCTAAAACTGGTGCCGATCCATTGTACCAATTGACATCGTAACTGTTACGGGTATAATTAATATCTACCACAGTGTTTCCATCTTCTGAAACGGTTCCCTGATTGATAGACGCAGGTGCGGTAAATCCGGTATATGTCTTTGCCGTTGCTTGTGTCTGCAAACCGAACACCTCCATAATGGTATCGGTGGCATATGGTGTTGTCGGATAATTGTTGTCATCAAGATTTTGCAGGAAGTGTCTTACAACATAAGGCTTGCGGTCGTTTGTGGCAAAAATTGCGTAGAATGTGGTGTCTTTTCGCAAAAGGCTGTTCTCGTCAAATGTCACGGCAGTTGTTGCGTCGGGGTTTGGATTCCATCCGATGAAATGCTTGCCGGCATCAGGCGTAATTGTCACGTTTGGCATGGTCATTACCGTGCCGTACTTGTATGTTCCGTTGCTTACAACCTCGCCTTTTGACTTCCAATTAACTGTATATGAATTACGTGTATAATATATCTTGACAATTATATTGGTGTTATCCAAAAGTTTTTGGTCAAAAGGCATTGGTGTAAAACCTTCGTAATTATTGGGTTCTGCTGTTGTATTGCATAATAAATACCCTTCGCATTTAACGCTTTCAGGTTCCAAGAAACCAGTGCCTTCAATATTTTGCTTATAGTGGTAAGTAAGGTAATCGTATTTCTTCGACTTTATATCTGACATAAATTGTCCGGTATCCCTTACAACGGCAAAACGATTCCAAATAGACGAATTGTTATATATATCGAAGGCATCTTTGGGAACGTACAAAATTACCTTTGTGTCACCAGAATACATTGAACTACTGAACGAACTAGTGGTGGCAGTTGGTGGCTGATTTGTACCAACCCTAATGAAACTAAGGCTTTGCATATATGCCATGTTGCCACTATTGCCTTCAATTACTGAAGTTATGTCGTTGCCTAAATCAAGACCCTGCAAATATTTATTATAATAAAATGCATGGACACCAACCTGCTTTGTACCATCGGCAACTTTGTAGAACAACCGTTTGTTACCACGAGGATATGATATCAGTTTTGTTTTCGCCTTGTTATACAAGACTCCGCAAGTGTCGCTGCTATATGTGCCATTACCTTCATCTACATAATAATATTCCAAATTTTCCAATGGATAAAGATATTCTCCATTGATAGAGTTTGCTGCCTTGTTTATGGAAAAAGTCTTTGTATTCGCATTGCTTTTAATTGTAGATACTGTGATTGTAGTGGTTTTCTTCGGCATTACATAGTCTTTCAAGGTCACATCGGATCCGTAAATCACCATTGTCACTGTATCATCAGAATAAAAAACACCGTCGATATTGACATATATGTTTTCTGCATTCTGGAATTTGACCGAATACTTGGTACTATGATAAGCGGTTGAAGCAATGTTGCCTGACTTTAACTTTGTGCAAAGTCCGTAGTCGATGTTTTTAATATATTGATGATTGTAAAATGCATAAGAGCCAATCTTATTGACATTTGCAGGGACGACAAATGTTTCTTGCTTATTGCACTTAAAATAACGGCACAAAATGGTATCTGATCCAGAATAATTATATAAAGCACCGTCAATCAATTCAAACCATTTATTGTTTTCGTCAATTACAGGAAGGAACCCTTCGGCGGCATACATTAATGCATCTGTCGACATTGAACTAACTTTAGCTCCAATGTGAAGGCTTGTCACTTTGCCGGACAAGACAGAACCCATACTTGTCACATTGTCGCCACCCGTAATGGTTTGCAGTACTTGCATTGCATAAAAAGCATAAGTGGATACCGTTTCAACAGAAGCCGGTATGTCATAAGTGGTACTATCCAAGTATGGCGGAAAATAATACAGCTTCTTCATATCCTTGCTATACAATATGCCGTCGGCACTTGTGCACAACGTGGAACTCGACTCGTCAACATAGAAATGCTTAACCCCTGGGAAAGTGGTCCAACTGAAAAAGTTGTCACGACCAGTTCGTCCGGTTACATTTTTGCCGATAGCCAATGTATCGCCCTTATTTGGCTTGAGTACTGCACAATGAAAAGCGTTTGCCTCAATAGTGGTAAGGGCGTCGCTGTCAAGGTTTATTTTTATACCTGAACCATTAGGCCCGCTGACACGCTCAAAAGCATATGTCTTGATTGTTTTGACATTGCTACCCAATGTGACTGACTTCACATCATAGCAGTAATAAAACGCATCCTTGCCAATTGTAGTGACTAGATAATCCTTGCCTCCGACCGTAATGCTGGACGGAATTACAACATCGCCACTATACTGCCATTCACCAGCAACAACTGTGGCCTCAAAATTCTTATTATCCAAATTGTAATAAATTGCACCTGCCGTATCGCTTGATGCAAAATCGTAGGCAAACGTCTTTGACACTACTGACAAGACAATCAAAATAAAAGATAAACGTTTGATCATATCTGAATTGTTTTTTGTTATCAATAATGGATTCCCCAAAAAGTATTACGCCACAAACTTACTACAATACATTATTATAAATAAGCACGTTTTGAGCAACTGCCTATATTATATGGCTTAATGGCGTTTTTTATTGACAAATATCAATTATCAAAATAATTTTTGCATGTTTACAGCGTTTTAGATGTATACACGGATTTGATGACATTGTCGAAACCCGATTTCGCCGAATCAAGAATATTTGCCATATTTGCACACAAAATCAACAAGATGCCATTGTTCGGATTCATAGGAAAAAAGAAAGAATCGCTTGTGCCGTTGCGCAACATAGGCATAACATGCGACACACACTCACACCTGTTGCCAAACCTTGACGACGGCTCACAATCGGTCAAGGACAGCATCGAATTGATTGTGAGGATGAAAAACCTTGGCTACAAGAAGATAATCTGCACACCTCACTTTATGACCGGATTTTACAATAATACACATGAATCCGTACAGACATCGTTGAACTTTATGAAGAGCGAGTTGTTGCGTCAAAATATTGACATTGAACTTGATGCGGCCGCCGAATACTACATCGACTACGATTTTATGCAAGACTTGGGCAAAAAGCCAATGCTCACTTTCGGCAACAACATGCTTTTGTTTGAATGCTCCTTCACCAACCAGCATAAAAACCTGAACGAGACTATTTTTGAAATGCAGGTTAACGGCTACAAGCCTGTGCTTGCACACCCTGAACGCTACATCTACTGGCATGGCAACATCGACTTCATGAAAGAACTGCACGACCGTGGTGTCTTGTTCCAACTCAACATGCTGTCCATTGCAAATGCCTATGCATCAAATGTCAACAAGGCGTCAAGGGCTCTTGTCGACAACAATCTGTGCGATTTCATATCGACAGACCTTCACAATGAAGAACAACTGGCAATTATTGAAAATGCTCAAATAACTGAAAGTGCATTTGAAAAAATAAAGTCGCTTAAGTTATTGAATAATAATTATTAGCACTCTTGTTGCTGATAGTTCGTGACTCTAACTTCATTGTTAGCCTTGTTTTTCCTAAATTGCAGACTTTAAAATGAATGTTATGAGACGGATATTTTTTGCATCAATCTTGCTCTTTGGCGTAAACACAAGCCTTTGGGCTGGCAACATCACTCTGTTAGAGGATTCATTTGAAGATTCTTCAACCAATTGGAAATCACGCAGTTCAGAAACTGTGGCCATTTCAAGCGAGACGGCACATTCGGGCAACCAGTCGCTCAAGGTGTCAAACCGTACAGCCGTATGGCATGGTGCCCAACTCACATCGTCGGAATTCAAAAATGCAGGCACTTACACGGTTGAATGCTATGTTTCGTTCATCAACGACAACTACACCAGCCATAAGTTCCAACTTTGCTGGCAAAACACTGCCGACGGTTCCACTTCGTACCCTACAATCAGCGAAGCGAGTTGCACAAACGGTAAATGGGCCAAACTGTCAGGCACGTTCACCATTATCGAAGGAATGACCAATGTAGCTGTCTATATTCAGACTGCATACACCGACAATCCTACCGACAAGGACTTGATGGACTTCTACATTGACGATTTTACGTGCCAAAAGGCTGAAGAAGAGTCGTATGACATTGAATCGTTGTCAAACGGCATCTCCCTAAAAAAACAATACTCGCCTTACTTCAAGATAGGCACAGCCGTAACGGCCAGCGAACTTGCACTTCCGAAGGCAAAACCACTGATCGACTATCACTTCAACAGCATAACTCCAGGCAACGAACTTAAGCCCGATGCATTGCTGAACCAATCGCAATGCCAAAAAGACAACAAGCCGGCTGTCAAACTGTCGAGCAATGCAAAATACATTCTGCAATATTGCTCCGACAACCACATTCCAATCCGCGGACACTGCCTTGTATGGCACAGCCAGACTCCAGCCTGGTTCTTCCGTGAGGGTTTCAAGGCCAATGGAACCCTTCTAGACAAAGAGTCAATGACCAAGCGCATGGAAGAATACATAAAATCGGTCATTGAGGTTGTCACCACATCATATCCTGACCTTGAAATATATGCCTGGGACGTTGTAAACGAAGCATTTGGCGATGGCGATGGAAATCTTCGCAAAGCCGGTTCAAATGCCAGCAATGGTGAATCTCCATGGACGGAAATCTACGGCGACCAGTCGTTCATTGACAGCGCATTCGCATTCGCCCGCAAATACGCACCAAAAGGATGCAAGCTTTACTACAACGACTTCAACGAGTACATCGATTCAAAACGAAATGCTATTTATGAACTAGTAAGCCGCCTGTATAAAAACGGCACCTGCGACGGCCTAGGAATGCAATCCCACCTGGCAACCAACTATCCGTCAGTGTCATTGTACAAAACGGCACTCGACAAATTCAGCCAGATAGGCTGCGACCTGCAAGTGACAGAACTCGACATCACCATTGAAAACGGTGCTACCGCTCATACACAGGCAAAAATGTACAGCGACCTTTTCGACCTCTACACCAAGTATGCCGACCACATCAGCGCTGTGGTTTTTTGGGGAACACAGGACGGTACAAGCTGGCGCAGCAGCAAGAATCCACTGATTTTCGATGCCCAATTCAAGCCGAAAGAGGCATTCTTCTCCATTATCGGGATGGAAATGCCTTCGGGAATTGGATGCCACAATTCCGACTCACACAAGCTAAAAGTATACGGGACCAGCGATTCAATTGTACTTGAATCGGTAAACGGGGAAAAGGTTATGACATCAATATACAATATTGAAGGCCGGAACATTGGCTGCTATTATGTTGAAGGCAGAAGAGAAATCAGTCTGCCAAGCGGCATCTACATTGTAGGCAAGCAAAAAATAATGGTCTGGTAAGGCATTTAAGTAACACTACACAACATTTTTGATACACATTTTCGAGTGACACATTCTTTATAGCCATATTTTAGCGGCACTAAAAAACTATATACTATGAAATTTACAAAACTAACAGCCACCGCAATATCGGTTCTTCTGACATCGACATTGGCATTGGCGCAAACTGGCGAACTGATATTCAGTTACGATTTTGAAAGCAGCAAAGACGGCTGGTCAGGCCGCCAAAATGAAAAAGTGGAACTAACGGGCGATGCCGCACACAGTGGCATTCAATGTCTGAAAGTAAGCAACCGCCAAGCCTCATGGAATGGAGGAATGGTGAAAAGCGACGGACTTAAAGCAGGCCATTCATACTACTTTGAGTGCTATATAATGTACTACAACAGCAAGCATCCGACTCATAAACACCAGCTTTGCGCCTCATATGATTTAGGCGGGAACACCGTATATGTGGACTTGCGCACAATAACTTGCAAAAGCGGATTCTGGTACAAGGTTTACTCAACCGTGTCATTTCCAAAGGATGCAACCAACCTATGCATATACGTACAATCAGAATACAAGGAAAGCAACGAAACTGACAACGACAAACTCGACATCTACATTGACGATGCCGTATGCTACGAAGACACAACCGTTGTCCCTGTAGAAACAGTGAATCCTGACAGCATCACATCACTGAAGGACTACTATTCAAAGTATTTCAAGATTGGCACATCAGTATCCACTTACGAAATTTATAGGGAAAATGCACAAAAGCACATCAAAAAGCATTGCAACAGCATTACCTGCGAGAACGAAATGAAGCCAGATGCCCTTCTTGACCAAAAGAAAAGCCAGGAAGCAGGCAAAGTATGCGTCACCATTGGTAATAACACAAAAGCCATAATGGATTTCTGCGTTGAAAACGACATAGCATTCCGCGGACATACCCTCAACTGGCACTCGCAGACCCCTGACTGGTTCTTCAAAAAGGATTTCAGCGATAACGGCGCACAAGTAGGCAAAGAGGAAATGTCAATTCGCCTTGAGCAGTACATTCAGGCTGTATTTGAAGCCATATCTTCCACTTGCCCGACACTTAAGCTATATGCATTCGACGTTGTAAACGAGGCGTTCGACAACGATGGTGGCGGCATTCGCAATTCTGGATGGTTCACTTCAAAATGGCCTGTCATCTTTGGTGGCGAGTCATTCATGGACAGCGCATTCACATACGCAAGAAAATATGCTCCAAAGAACTGCAAACTATACTACAACGACTATAACGAGTATATTCCGAAGAAAACCGACGACATCTACAAACTTGTAAAGAGACTTTATGACAACGGCGTCTGCGACGGCGTAGGAATGCAGTCACACCTCGATTGCAGCTATCCAACCGTTGACGATGTGCGCACAGCTATCGAAAAATTCCTTACCATTGGCGACAACATCGACCTTCAGGTAACCGAACTCGACATAACCATTAAAAACAATTACACCGACAAGGACCAAGCCGCACTTTACAAAGAATTGTTCGATTTGTACGTTGAACACGCTGACCACATCAGTTCAGTAACGCTTTGGGGTACATCGGACGGCGTCAGCTGGCGCAAGGAGAACAACCAGCGTCCTCTATTGTTCGACGACTCATACTCTCCAAAACTGTCGTACTTCGCGGTTGTTAATGAAGAAGCACCTGAATACCTGACCATTGAACCAGAAAAGATACCTAACCCTGACCCAGAGCCAGATGCAATTGGCAAATTAGGTAACGGCATCAACGACAATGCCATTCAGGAACTAACCGTTTACGGCAAGACCGGCGCAATAGTTATTGAAACAGCCAACGGAGTCAAGGCAGATGCCTGCATCTACCAAATCGACGGACGAATGGTTGGTCGCTACACCATTGACGGACGTGCCGAAATAAGCTTGCCAAGTGGTGTATACATAGTTGACAAGCAGAAGGTTGTGGTAATGTAACATCACACATCCAAAATACCAAAAAGGCTGTCTTTTACGGACAGCCTTTTTGTTTTTATGCAATAATGACTTTCGTCTCGCAACTTATAATAACAAACTCAAACACAAGATCAGTGGCATTCACATAAAAAGATGCCTTTCCAATAGTAATGAATTGGTTTTTATACTATGTTTACGTCAAACAACTCTTTCATTAAATGACAATAAACAAACAGAGCCATTGTTGTTCACTGCCGACACTGGCAAAGTGAAAAACGACAGTGTTGTCACACACATGTTTGTAAATACAAAAACAACAAAAATATGAAGAAACTATTGCTATTGATGGCATCGTCTCTCATGCTGACGGCAACTACAACTTATGCACAAAGTGTAAAGGCTTACAAAAACGGGAATGCAACAGACTATTCATTTTCAAGTTTGAATTATGGCACCTTGAACAATGTTGATTCCATTGTGGTTAGTGGCACATTGAATAGTTCAAACATTACACTTCTGCATAATGCACTGGGAGAAAATGCGAATTACTCATTGTTAAAGGCAGATTTTTCCAATGCTGTCTTTTCAACAAATAAACTCGACAGTCTGTTTAATTGTTTTTTTGGCTTGGAATCAGTAATCTTTCCCAATGCTACAAACAACAATTCCATATCAATGGAAAGTATGTTTTACAAGTGTTCTGCACTTAAGAGCATTGTCAATCTGGACAAATTGACAAATATTACAAGCCTATTTGCGACATTCTATATGTGCGAAAACCTTACTTCAATAAAATTTTCAAGCACAACCAATAACAATGCCGTTTCATTCAGTGGTTGTTTTGTTACATGTTCTTCGTTGACTGAAATAGAGAATCTTGAAAAGTTCACAAACATCACCGACATAACCACAGCCTTCTATGGTTGTTCCAAGCTGGGCATAATCCGCTTAAGCAACATTCCAGAACAATATACCATGGCATTTTCCAGTTGCAATGCTTATATTTTTCTGCCAGACGGAATGACTGACTACCCTAATAACATTACCTGGACCAATGTTGTTTTGGAAATGACCAGCGTATCGATGTCTAAAAAGGCTACTTTTACCGAAGACTCGACAATAACCTTGCCAACATTCTCAATTGAACCTGAATCGATGAAGAAATTCATCAAAGGGACAAAATATCAATTAAGCAATGACGGGTTTGCCACATTTGAAGAATATACACCAAACACCAATGTCACCAAAGATTATTCAGGTTACAAGCTACGTGTTGGCGTCACCAACCCAAGAATGACGGGCTACATATACAGCGAGCCTGTTGATGTGGAAAAACTCCCATTTAAGGTAACCGCTTATTTTGGAAAAACCGCAAAAAAATATGCAACCGAACAACTTGATTATGGTACACTTGCATCAGCAGATTCAATAATTGCCTATGGCACATGGGTATCGAGAGATGCAAGCCAACTGAGACGTGCAATAGTCAAATCGAGTGACGACATGACCAACGACAAGACCAAAAAAGTTGACATGTCTGAAGTGGAGATAAGCGAAAGCTCATCATTTACCGGGTTTCAGAAGTTATTTATGAATGCCACAGCACTTGAAACCATAATATTACCGAATACCCCTAATGAATCTTATAACATTATAAGCATGTGCAACAATTGCACCAATCTTAAGACTATCTTGAATTTCGAAAAGCTGACTAGTGTTACATTTGCAGAAAAGGCATTTTATAACTGTTCCAAATTGAAGGAGATTCATTTGGGATCAAAAAGCAATTTGGCTTACAATGGCACCGATATTTTTACAGGATGCAATGCTCTTAAATATATGCCCGACGGTGTAACAACCTTAGGTTCCAATCTGCAAAATTACAACAATTTTGTATTGCCATTTACAAGCGCCTCATTGAGCGGAACAGCAAGTTTCAATATCGGCGATGTATTCGTATTGCCGACAATTAATCCTACACCAGCCTACTGCGCCGCAACTGACATTGTTTACGAACTAAGCAACGATGACTTCGCCACTAAAGAGACATACACACCAAACACCATTGTAACAAAGGACTATACTGGCTACAAGATGCGCATAGGCGCCAAAAATGCAAGCATGAACGACTATGTTTACAGCACCGACATACTAGATGTAACCAAGGTAAACTATGTGCTCACCGCCTACACTAACGGCGTGGCCAACAAATATAGCATCGAGCAATTGGCAACAGGCACGCTTGCCACAGCCGATTCGGTTGTTCTGTATGGAGTTTGGACCGATGCCCAAATTGAAACATTCCGCAAATCACTTAAATCGGACGGCAACAATCTTACAACAAATTCAGCACTCAAGAAAGCTGATTTGTCAGATGTGACGCTTTCCGGCGACATCACGTCAGGAATGGAATATTTGTTCCGCAGCTGTCAAAACCTTGTGTCTGTTGCGTTGCCATCATCAGAAACCGCAGGCAAGGTTTCGCTGTATAGCGCTTTTAATAATTGTACAACATTGGAAAGCATTGCCAGCCTTGACAAGCTTTCCAATATAACATGTTTGTACTATGCGTTTTATAATTGCTCAAATCTGGAAAGCCTGACATTTGCGTCAACCGAAAACAGCAACAGTGTCAACATGTTTGATGCATTTTACAATTGTTCATTGCTAGAGAGCATTGCAAACCTTGAAAAGCTCACAAACGTTGTTAATTTGAGATATACCTTCAGCAATTGTGGAAAGCTGAAAGAAATACATATAGGCAGCAATCCAAACAGTTTGAGTGGTACAAGTACGCAATATGCTTTCGACAACTGCGACGCCTTGGTTTACTTGCCTGAAAGCGTGACAACCGTTCCAGACAACTGGAAGAATTATAAAAACTTCGTGTTGCCATTCACAGCCATTGAGCCATCTGGCATTGCAACAATTGATTCCAAGTCTGGAACCATTTCTTTGCCAACAGTCACCTACACGCCATCATACTGTGTGGGCACAGATTTTGTGTATCAGATCAGCAACAACAATTTCAGCACATACACCACACATTCCGCTACCGATGTCTTGACGGGCAACTATGTTGGCTACCAAGTCAGGGTAGGTGCCAAAAACGAGCGCATGAACAACTATGTTTACAGCACCAATAGTGTGCTTGTTGTCAAGGCTCCATTAGCCAAAGCCTATGTAAATGGAGTGTCAACGGAATATGGCGTGTCAGATTTGGCAACAGGCACACTTGCCACAGCCGATTCGGTTATTTTGGAAGGTTCATGGAATGATGACAATATCCAAAAATTTGCTAAATCACTAAAAACCAGTTGGTACACACCTTTAACCAGTTCATTTGATGGAAACAGCGCAACAAATTCATACCTGAAGAAAGTTGACATGTCTGAACTTACTCATACTGACACCATATTTTATGGTTCACTGTGCATATTCCACAATTGCAAGGAATTGGAAACAGTAATCCTGCCTAAACAACAATTGGCTAAATGGGGATTCGGACTTTTCGGAGCGTTCAATGGATGCACAAAACTCAAAAATGTAGTAAACCTTGACAAAATAAAGACTTACAGCATACAAGGTGCATTCATTGGGTGTACAAGTTTGGAAAGTGTGACTTTCTGCGAGGATCCTATTACAGATGGCAAATACAAATTGACTAGAATCTTCGAAGGCTGCACAAGTCTTAAGGAAGTGAATAATTTTGAATCATTTGTCAACTGCACAGATTTCAGTTCTACTTTTTATGGATGCAATAACTTGAAGGAAATTCACTTGGGTTTTGACCCTAATAAGATAAGTAGCATATCTAGTGCATTTTACAATTGCAACGCCATCAAATATTTGCCAGACACCGTGGCAACCATTCCAAGCGCATGGCAGGGCTACACTAATTTTGTATTGCCGATAACGTCAGTAACCACGACAGGCACAGCCGGCATAACTAAAGAAGGCGGCGTCATGTCAACTCCTTCCATTGCAGCCTCGCCAGCTTACTGTGCAATAACTGACACCATTTACCAACTAAGCAACAACAACTTCAGCACATACACATCGTTCAAGAAAGGCGAAATCCTGAAAGGCAACTATGTGGGCTACATGTTGCGCGCAGGTGTGAAGAACCAGAGAATGGCCAACTATGTGTACAGTTCCGCTTCTATCAAGGTTGAAGAAATAATACTTCTTATCGCATATCGAGGCGATACTGCAACTGAATATACGTTCAATGCGATACAGCCTGGAGTTCTGTCCGATGCTGAAAAAATTGAATTGGCCGGAATGTGGGCCGACACCGATTTGCTTAACCTGCAAAAGGCATTGAAGAAAAACTGGACTGCACAAAACGACGAGGAAAACACAACATTGATAAACGCCGACTTGCAAAAGGCTTCGTTCTATGGCAATATCAGCAACACTTCACGCCTGTTCAAAAACTGCACGGCACTTGTCGAGGTTCAGTTGCCATCCACAAATACTGCCAATAGCATCAGCTTGAGTTCTACTTTCAGTGGCTGCTCACTGCTGAAATACATTATAAACCTTGAAAAACTGGACAACATTGTAAAGATTGACAGCGCATTCTACAACTGCAAGACAATAAGCAGACTGAAGTTCAGCACTACCGCAATGACAGCCAAGATAGATTTTGCAGCAGCATTCTACGGATGCTCCTCCCTTTCTGCAGTAACCAACCTGGAATCTTTCCAAAACATATGCGGCCTGACATACGCATTTGCCAATTGCAAAAGTTTGTTCAGCTCTCTTTATTTCAGCCAAATCACAAATAAAAACAGCATTGACGCCACAGGCGCATTCGACGGTTCTTATGTATCAAGCATTTATTACTTCAACTATTTCGAAAACATAACCAACCTGAGCTATACATTCCGTAATTGCAACAACTTAGGTTCCATCACCTTGGGAGTTGACCCAAACAAACTGGCTGAAGCCAACATTGTCGGAACATTCGATGGATGCTCAAGCGTCAATAAATATCTGCCTGACGGAGTCGACACCATACCAACTATTTGGCAAAAGGCCAACTACAACAATTTTGCTGTGCCAATCAAGTCTATCGATGCCGATATTGTAGCATACATTACAGAAGATGGCGAGGCAAAAGTCAACCTTCAATCTTGCACCACAAATCCATCTTATGCGTTGTGCGATTGGACTAATTGGAAATTCAGCAACGACAATTTTGCCACGACTTCTTCCAGCCTAAGCAACATGACAGCCGGATTCAAGGCCGTTTATGGAGTTAAGAACAATTCGATGAGCGATTACATTTATTCCGATACCGCGACAGCCACAACATTGTCAACAAACATCATTGTTTACCGAGGCAAATCCAAATCCACTTACACGGCAAGCACATTGGAAAATGGACTATTAAGCGATGCCGACTCCATTGTGTTGGAAGGCTCGTGGTACGATGACAATCTAGGCAAGTTGCAAAAAGCATTGAAAACAGATGGCAGCATATACTCATACAACCACGTACTAAAATCTGTAAACATGGCAAATGCCACATTTATAGGCGAAATTTCCAATGGCATGAAATCTATGTTTTATAAGTGTGACAGCTTAAAGAATGTTATTCTGCCTTCAAGCACCTTCGCTGGCAAAATCAGTTTATACGAAACATTTTATTATTGTTATAAACTAACAAGCATAGAAAACCTCGACAAACTTCAAAACATAAGCAACTTGTATAGCACATTCGAAAGATGCAACGAACTTGACAATGTGAAGTTCTCCGACAAGGCGAACAAAAATAGCGTGAGTGTTTCATATGCATTTGAACTTTGCTACAAACTTGATACTATTGACTTAAGTGCTTTCACAAACATTACTGATTTGGATTACGCCTTCTACGACTGCATAAACCTAAAGAGCCTGACATTTGCATCAGCCAATAACGTCAACCACGTTGGATTCCATTTTATATTTAGTGGCTGCTCGAAACTGTCCACAATAAAAAATCTTGACAAATTCACCAATCTGTATGATTTCAGAAGGTCATTCAATAATTGCAATTCGCTTGCTAAGATAGAATTAGGCACTGACCCGAATAGTAAAAGTGCCAACCAGTTTAGCAGTAATTCGTGGACTTCAAGCGAATCTGCTTATGATAATACATTTGACAATTGCAATGCCATAAAGTACTTGCCTGCTAAGGTAACAACCATTCCAGAAAACTGGAAAAGCTACAACAACTTCGTAATGCCAATCGACAGTGTCGCAATAACCGGCAAAGGAATGATAATGAATTCCAACGATGCTATCATGCCTGCGTTTACAACATACCCCTCGTATGTGGTTGTAACCGACACTATTTGGCAATTGAGTTCCGACGGATTCAAGACTGTTATTGACTACAATGCCAATACCCAGGTTGATTTTTCAATGTACGCTTTACGCTGTGGCGTGAAGAATCAGTCTATGTCAGACTATGTATACAGCAAAAATGACGTACAGTTCGAGAAAATCGAATGTTATGTAAAGGCTTACATTGCCGGTGGCGTCAAGACATATGTGCCAAATGATTTGGCAGTCGGCACACTTGCTACAGCCGACTCCGTATTCTTGTTTGGCAAATGGAACGACAACTATATCCAAAACTTTGCCAAATCATTAAAAACCAGTTGGCACACACCTTCAACCAGTTCATTTGATGGAAACAGCGCAACAAATTCATACCTGAAGAAAGTTGACATGTCTGAACTTACTCATACTGACACCATATTTTATGGTTCACTGTGCATATTCCACAATTGCAAGGAATTGGAAACAGTAATCCTGCCTAAACAACAATTGGCTAAATGGGGATTCGGACTTTTCGGAGCGTTCAATGGATGCACAAAACTCAAAAATGTAGTAAACCTTGACAAAATAAAGACTTACAGCATACAAGGTGCATTCATTGGGTGTACAAGTTTGGAAAGTGTGACTTTCTGCGAGGATCCTATTACAGATGGCAAATACAAATTGACTAGAATCTTCGAAGGCTGCACAAGTCTTAAGGAAGTGAATAATTTTGAATCATTTGTCAACTGCACAGATTTCAGTTCTACTTTTTATGGATGCAATAACTTGAAGGAAATTCACTTGGGTTTTGACCCTAATGAATCTTATGAAAATAACATCAACATGTCATACACGTTCTATGACTGCAATGCCATAAAGTATTTGCCAGATGGTGTCAATGACATTCCTGAAACATGGAAATACTACAACAACTTTGTCATTCCGTTCTCATTGTCAGCCAACGCTCCTGAATACGCAAACAACCAACTTTCATTGACATGCCCAAGTCAGACCCCATCTTATGCGGCAATGACCGATGTTGTCTGGAGAATAAGCAATGACAAATTCGCCACTTATGATACGTATTCAATGACAAATACCTTAAGCCCGGAAATAGCCGCCGAGAACCCTGACTATGAAATATACGACAACCCGCTAAATGGTGATTTCACAGGATATATGCTGATGTGCATCGCATATAACCCGAAATACAATACAAGATACTATTATGAGATTACCGACAATGGCACAGTACAATTCATAGCCGATATTGACGAGTCGGAAATGGAAGAATTCACCATCTATCCTAATCCTGCCATTAATTCGTTCCAAATCAACGTTGGCAGCCAAGATGCCGAAATGTGTATCTTCAATGCCATTGGCAACATGGTTGTCAAACAACAGGTATTTGAAACGGCCACTATCGACATCAGCAACCTGCCTCAAGGCATCTACTATGTAAAGGTCGGCAACCAAGTAACCCGTCTTACTAAGATGTAATCAAGCTTGGCAACAAAAACAAGCCCCCGTGAATTGACTTTCACGGGGGCTTTTATTTTAATCAGTTGTGTGAATTTATAACTATTGATTGCCGAATGCGGCGCCAATCACCTGCTCCAACTTGTCGACAAACCTAATTTCAATATTGTATTTCGATGTCTGGACATTTTTCTGCTGATTTGGCACAAATATACGCTTGTATCCTAGTTTGTCGGCTTCGGCTATGCGTTGCTCAATTCGTGCAGTAGGCCGTATCTCACCAGACAATCCGACTTCGCCGGCAAAGCAGTCGCCTTGACGCAACGGTTTGTCAACATCGGATGAAAGGATGGCACACACCACCGCCAAGTCAATGGAGGGATCGTTCACTTTCAGGCCTCCGGCCAAATTCAGGAACACGTCCTTTGTGGCAAGCTTGAATCCAACCTTTTTTTCAAGAACGGCAAGCAGCATATTCAGTCGGCGAGAGTCGAAGCCTGATGTCGCACGCTGCGGTGTCCCGTAAACAGCCGAACTGACAAGTGCCTGAACCTCAACCATAAATGGTCGGACACCTTCAAGAGTTGCCGCTGTCGATATGCCGCTATATTGTTCACGATGATTGGCAAGCAAAAATTCCGATGGATTGACAACCTCACGAAGTCCCTCTTCGCCCATTTCAAAAATGCCTATTTCCGATGTCGAGCCGAAACGGTTCTTGTGTGCGCGTAATATTCTGTAAAAGAAGTGATTGTCGCCTTCAAACTGCAAGACTGTGTCAACAACGTGCTCCAGCACTTTTGGACCGGCAAGCGAACCGTCCTTTGTTATGTGGCCAACAATTAGAACCGGCGTTGAAGTCTCTTTTGCAAATTGCTGAAGCAGCGTGGCACTTTCCCTGATTTGTGTGATAGTGCCTGGTGACGATTCCAAATATTCCGTCCGCAAGGTCTGTATTGAATCTACAATCAGCAAGTCCGGCTTGAGGTTGCGGGCCTGCGCTATAATGTTCTCACACGAAATTTCCGCCAGGAAATAAATATTGTCGTCGTTGGTTTTCAAACGGGTGGCGCGCATCTTTATTTGCTCGGCGCTTTCCTCTCCCGATGCATACAATACTGTTCCCTTGTATTTACCAGCCACCTGAAGCAACAATGTTGACTTGCCAATTCCAGGTTCGCCACCAAACAAGATGACAGCGCCAGGGACAAGCCCTCCACCCAACACACGGTCAAACTCCGAACTTTGCGTGGAAGTGCGTTGCTGAGTGTTTTCTACAATGTCCTTAATCAATATGGGTGCCGAACCTATGGCCGAACGGCCAACAGCGACAGACGATTTTGATGATGCAGATTGCTGGATTTCCTCGTTGTATGTGTTCCACTCGCCACATGAAGGACACCTTCCAATCCATGTAGAAGACGATGCCCCGCAGTTGCTGCAGACAAATACTGACTTTATTTTGGGCATTTCTACAACTTGACTAATTCAATGCGCAGATATGCTCCTCCCTTAATGCCACCCGGCTGCTTACGGCGAACCATCTTCATTCTCTTGCCCTTTTTCAGCTCATCAAGCCAATATTCGCCACAGATGCTAGGACTTCCTACAATATAAAGATAATCCGATTCTTCACCTGGCATAAAGATGCTTAATTCCTTGCCATCAGTGGTATAGGTGTATTGTAATTTTTGAATTGTGTCACAATTATTAAGGTCTTCTTTTGTCTTTGGCATTGGACCGTATGACACTCCACTGCTAGAAGAATCTGCCTTTGGCTTTACATCGATGACTTCAAGAACATCACCATCGTAGAATGTCCAAAACCTTGCAGTTTGAATCGAATCCGGATCAGAAAATGGCACTTGCTTCCAATAACCAATCATCTTGTCCTGACGGTTTATCTTGCAACTCGAGAAGCAAACGGCAACTGCCACAAATGCCAATATTACGCTTAACCTTTTCATACAGACTAATTTTTTGCAACGAATAAAAGTATCAAAAAAAATATATCACGTAAACATTTTTTTACAGACGGCTCTTTTTTAGTGTCGAAGTGGTTGAATAACCGTCAACAAAGTCAATTGTCACCACCTTGCCACCACGCCCGGTAACTATGTCGTAGCCGACTATCTCCTCAATTTTATAGTCGCCACCCTTGACCAAGACGTCAGGCTGAACCTTCTTAATCAACTCATACGGGGTGTCGTCAGCAAAAAAAGCCACTGCATCCACAAACTCGAATGCCGAAAGCACCAGTGCACGTGCATATTCGTCGTTCACAGGGCGAGTAGGCCCTTTCAGCCTGCGGACCGATTCGTCGGTGTTGAGCCCCATAATGAGTTTCGTGCCCAAATCGGCAGCCTTGGCAAGATACTCCACATGCCCCCTATGGATGATGTCGAAACAACCATTGGTGAATACAATCTTTTCACCATTGGCATGCCATTGGGCTATGGTCTGCTCCAATGCGGCCTCGTCAAGCAATTTCGATGTCAAGTTCCCGAAATGGCTCATTTAATAAGCATGTTGGTTGCTGTGTCAGGGAAAATAAAGGTTGGCTTGAACGATTTTGCCTCTTCAAAATCCATTTGGGCGTACGAAATAATCACAACCACGTCGCCAACAACGGCCTTGCGAGCGGCAGGACCATTCAGGCAGATGCATCCCGAGCCACGTTTCCCCTTGATAATGTAAGTTTCCAGACGCTCGCCATTGTTGACGTTCACAACCTGGACCTTTTCGTTTTCAATCATGTTGGCGGCATCAAGCAAATCCTCGTCAATGGTTATGCTTCCTACATACTGAAGGTTTGCTTCAGTCACCGTTACCTTATGAATTTTCGACTTTACAACTTCGATATTCATTTCGAAAGTGTGTTAAACGGCCGCAAAGGTAATAAAAGTTGCAATAAATCAATTTAAAGTACCTATGTAAACATTTCGGACATTCCGAAACAAAAACAAAAATCTCCCACAATCAATTTAAATACAACTCTAAACAATTTTTCTACCTTTGCGGTTCGATTATAATATAACAATACATATAATTATGGCACAACAAGAAGACGTATTCAAAAAGATTGTCGCACACTGCAAGGAATATGGTTTCGTATTCCCAAGCAGCGAGATATACGACGGTCTGGGCGCTGTTTACGACTACGGTCAGAACGGTATCGAACTGAAAAACAACATCAAGAAATATTGGTGGGATGCAATGGTGAAGTTGAACGAAAACATTGTCGGCATCGACTCGTCAATATTCATGCACCCAACCATCTGGAAGGCATCAGGGCACGTTGACGCATTCAACGACCCACTTATCGACAACAAGGACAGCAAGAAACGCTACCGCGCCGATGTGCTGATTGAAGAGCAGATTGCAAAATACGACGACAAGATTGAGAAGGAAGTGGCAAAGGCCGCCAAAAAGTTCGGCGACGCCTTTGACAAGGAAAAATTCCTTGCAACAAGCGCACACTGCCAAGAGCACATCGCAAAACGCGATGCACTGCACGAACGCTTCAAAAAGGCAATGAACGACACTGACCTGAACGAATTGCGCCAAATCATTCTCGACGAAGAGATTGTCTGCCCTATAAGCGGAACAAAGAACTGGACCGAAGTGCGTCAGTTCAACCTTATGTTCTCTACCGAAATGGGTTCTACTGCCGACGGCTCAATGAAGATATTCCTTCGTCCAGAAACAGCACAAGGCATCTTCGTAAACTTCCTGAACGTTCAAAAGACTGGCCGCATGAAGATTCCGTTCGGCATCGCGCAGATTGGCAAGGCATTCCGCAACGAGATTGTGGCACGCCAGTTCATTTTCCGCATGCGCGAATTTGAGCAGATGGAAATGCAATTCTTTGTCCGTCCAGGCGAGGAACTGAAATGGTTCGAACATTGGAAGAAAGTTCGCCTGAACTGGCACAAGGCTCTTGGCATGGGCGACGAGAACTACCGCTACCACGACCACGACAAGCTTGCACACTACGCCAATGCCGCTACCGACATTGAGTTCAAGATGCCGTTCGGATTCAAGGAAGTGGAAGGCATCCACTCACGCACCAACTTCGACCTGAGCCAGCACCAGCAATACTCCGGCAAGAAGATTCAATACTTTGATCCAGACTTGAACGAGAACTACGTGCCATACGTCATCGAGACATCAATAGGTGTTGACCGCATGTTCCTGAGCATCATGTGCCACGCATACACTGAAGAGGTTGTTGGCGAGAACGACACACGCGTTGTATTGAAACTGCCAGCAGTACTTGCACCTATCAAGGCTGCCATTATGCCACTTGTCAAGAAAGACGGACTGCCAGAAAAGGCCCGCGAAATTATCAACGACCTGAAGTTCGACTTCAATGTACAATACGATGAAAAGGATTCAATCGGAAAACGCTACCGCCGTCAGGATGCAATAGGCACTCCTTTCTGCATCACTGTGGACCACCAGACACTTGAAGACGGAACTGTAACCATCCGCGAACGCGACTCGATGGAACAGGAACGCGTGGCTGTAAGCGAACTTAAGAACATCATCAGTGCAAAGACATCGTTCTCTGAATTGTTCAAAAAATTGATGTAATACAAAAAAGCGACATTTGGCCTTTGTGTCATTTGTCGCTTTTTATTATTTTCGCCAATCAAAAAAAAATCTGAGTTTCAAACCTTATGAAGAAAATAGCATTACTTGCGCTTCTTGCCGTAACAGGCATCCAAATGGCACAGGCACAAACATTGCCGTTTGAAATCCCGTCAGGCTACCGCTGGCAACACCGAATCAAAGGACCGGAATACAAGCACAGTGAGGTGCTTGAACTTGCAGTGGACGAATACGGCAACTACCTTGTAGCAACATTCCGCGGCGAGAAATCATCGTTTGTATACCTATATGTCTATAATCTTTACACATGGGACGAGAAATACAAGATTAAGCTTGACGACAACCGTTGCGAACTGTACAACAGTTTCTTCGACGAGGATGGCGACTATTTTTATGTGAACACTGATGTTTACCGCAACAAGTTCAAAAAAATAAACCTAAAGACAGGCGACATTGAAGAAGTTCCATGTTCCGAAACGCCTAAAGGCTGCCGCAAGATTGAACCGCAATACTACCGCGTCGATGCCTACACCATCGGCGACAACTACTTCATCTTCCGCGACAAGGAACACCTGAACTACATCAAGATCTACGTCAAGAAAGAGCTATACATTCCAAAAGACGAGGAAGTGGTTGTGGATCCGGCATTAGGCGGACTGATATTGCTAACACCTCAAGACATGCGCGATTTGGAGGCAGGACAAGAAATCACCAAAGGCGACATCCCTATCTTCTATGATGCCAATTCAATAGATGCCGACGGAAATGTCATTCCGTACACTCCGGACGAATTTTCGGCATATAAAGTGCGCCTTACTCCAAATGATTTCGCAAAACTGAAAAAAAAGATTAGTTTTGTGTATGACAAACTTGTGATTAAACTTGATTTGGATGCTTTCGAAGCAGAGCAGAACAATCAGTAATGCGCTAAATATTATGAAGAAACTGTATTTGATTTGCTTAATGTTGCTTTTGTGTGCAGGCTACAGCCAGGCACAATGCGACCAGGCTTTTATTGACAAATGCTCGTCGAAAGGTAGCAGTAACATCAAATACGTGAAACATTTCCGCATCAGGTTCTCTGAAGCAATGAAAGGCAAGAATGTGTCTGAAGGCAACTTCTCAATAATGCTGAACAAAGGAAGCCACTACCGTTTCTTTACCTGCAACGATGAGACTAAACCAGGCCACACCGTTGTTGAAATGTCAAACGATGCCGGCGCATGCGGAGGAAACATCAACCCATCAACTGGTGCTGAATACAAGGCATTCGATTTCATCTGCACAAAGACCGGCCCTTACTACCTGAAAATGTTTTTCAAGGACGGCAAGGAAGGTTGCGGTGTCTGTGTCATGACAATAGTCACGGATTAGTTCTGTCAATTTTTCATTTCATCATAATCCCGCTGTACCATGTATGGCGGGATTTTTTTTGTTTGTAGGTTTCCTGCCCAAACCCATTTAGACATTCAGTGCCTTTATCAAAAAGATCTATATTGCTGCATTTCTGCATATTGCATTACATTAGGCTCTTTTTCTTTTAAAAACTTCGTTATCAAACTAACTTTTTAATTGTATAACTAAATATTTAGTTATAGATTTGCATTGTTAATTGATAAAACAAGACTGCTATGAGCAAGAAAATTGATGAATTGAATAACGACAAACCAAAGGAACTCACACGAGCCGAAATGGACATAATGATGATTCTGTGGCAAAAGGAGCGCGCACTGGTTCGCGACATACTCGACGACATGAAAGAACCAAAGCCAGCCGTAAGCACAGTATCCACCATAGTAAGGATTCTTGAGACAAAGGGCTTTGTAGGGCACAAGGCATACGGACACACTTATGAATATTACCCATTGATAACAAAGGACGAGTACACAAACACCTATATGAACAACGTTCTCGAAAACTTCTTTGAGGGCTCACTGAGCCAACTTGTAAGTTTCTTCTCAAACCAAAAATCAATCTCATTGAAGGAGACTGACGAGATACTGAAAATGCTAAACAACCAAAAGAACAAATAACCATGACACCAACACTGACCTACCTGCTCAAAGTGATGATTTGCAGTGGACTGTTCATCTCACTTTACATGCTCGCCTTTCACAAGAAGGTGCAATACAGCATCTGCCGTGCCTACCTTATGGCTACCATGGCATTGTCGGTGATAATTCCTGCAATGAACGTTCCCCTGTACAAAGGCGAGCCTGTTGAAATGCTAAACGACATTCAAGTAAACATTACAAGGTCCAGCAACAACGCAATGGAAGAAACGCCAACTATTGCCACAACTGACAAAGTGGCTGAATTGGAATCAGTTGCAGAAACAAAACCGACAGCAACCACAACTCCTGCAACTGCATCCAAACTCAAAAATGTAGATTGGAGCCAGGTTGTCTATTGGACAATAGTCGCAGTAATGATGATTGTCATTGCAAAAGGCCTTGTTTCTATATTGAAAATCAGAAGAAAAACTGTCTCAAAAAAACTGCATAACTGCCACATTATTGAAAATGAAAGCATTGGCACACCGTTTACATTCTTCAGGACAGTATATATTGGCACCAACTACAGCGACAGCGAGCGCCAACAAATACTGAGCCACGAACTGAGCCACGCTCATCACCTTCATTCGGTTGAAAAACTTGCAATGTCAATCCTACGCGCGATGTTCTGGTTCAATCCGTTCTTCTGGCTTGCCGAAAGACGCCTTGAGGAAGTGCAGGAATGGCAAGCCGACAACGATGCCATTGGCGAAGGGTATGAAATATCCAATTACCAACAGACAATATTCAAGCAGATATTCGGATGTTCACCTGAACTGGCATCGGGCATGAGCAATTCATTCACCAAAAACCGATTTCTGATGATGACACGAAGATTCAGCAACAGGTGCGGTTTGCCGATGTTCTTTTCGGTTACGCTGTTGATGGTGCTATTCTTCACGTTCAGTTGCACGCAAAAGGAACCCGTTGTGGAATATGAAAAAAACATAATATTCACAGTCGACCATTTCTTTGATGACAATGATGGGGTTGAGAAAAGGTACCATATTGCTAGCAAGAACAGGTTTATATTTATAGAAGTGTTTGAAGACTACAGTTTAAAGAACAGGCCCAATGTGTATGTGGCAGCAAACGGCATATCCGCAGTTCGGTCAATCGACTCAAGACAATTAAGGTGGGTTGATGAAAATATCCCCATTTTTTACGATGGCAAAAAAATATCGTACAGCGAATTCAAAAACCTTGAGACAGGCAGTTATAAGGCAGTGTATTATATGAAAAAGATGGGCAATCTCTCGTTTGTATATGTGAACAACGAAAATGTTTTGCCACAGTTCAACGATGAGATTAGAATTGACACACTATCCGAGCAAATACCTGGTCATTTCATAATAGGTGATTTTAACTGTGGTGAAGTGTTTGGTTGTGGCGGTTGGACAGATAGCCTGAAAACAAATTTCATACGCATATTTTCGCCTTATGCGGAACTGTTTTTAAACGGCAAGCCTTTTGACTACAACGTGTGGCGCAAGAATGTAGGTAGAGTATCTGGAGTCGAAGTTTACCGCAACGCAGAAGCGCGACACAGGTTTGGCGAGCAATACAAGTTTGTAGTAGATGTAAAAGGTTCTTTGGGTAGACATATTATGGTTGAAAGGGAAAATGGTCATACTAAATTTAGTATCAACAACAAAAAACACCAGGCAGATGATTTTTTTGCAGAGAAGAAAGATACAAACCAATACACGTATAACGATTTGAAACGTGAAATAGATTTTGACAACTACTATAATTCACAGATGGACGCAAATACAACTATTTGTTTTTATCGTAACAGTGATGATACAAAATCTGTTGTTGATTCCATTACTTTCAAAATCTATGACGATTATTCCGCTGCAAACATTGTTGTTATTGACCAAAAAACACCTGAAACAACAAAACGCATGAAAGGAAATCAGGATAAATATGGGAGGACAGTGCAGTTGAAGGACTTTCCCATCGATTTTAAAGGTCAAAATGTTAGCAGTGTGGATAAGTTCCATGTTACTTTAAATAAAGGCATACATTACTTGTTTCGTGTAACACGAGATTCAGATGCATCAGGACAAATTACTGCAACCCTGACAGACGCTAACGGCAATGAAGTTCCTACAACAATTAGGGAGGAAAACCAAGACAAATATGTTTTCATTTTCTCATGCGAACAGACAGGCACGTACCATCTCAATATGTTCTCAAAAAACGGACAGGAGACACGCGGAACGTGCACTCTTTACTACATACCTGAATAGTTTGGTTAATTAAATACTTGAAAGCGCAAGTGGCAATCAAAGGCTGTCGCTTGCGCTTTTGCTGTTCAATTTGCGCTACAGAATAAAAAAGAATCAAGCGCAATTTTTAAATTCCAACTACACAATATTTTTACTATCTTTGTGGCCTAAAACTGCGCATTTAAATTTGTAGGATGGAAAAGAAAAAGGTGTTGTTTGTTTCGCAAGAAATAACTCCGTATTTACCTGAGACTGAAATATCTAAAATCAGTCGCGAACTGCCACAAGGAATTCAAGAAAGAGGTCGGGAAATCAGAACTTTCATGCCACGCTACGGTTGTGTGAACGAACGTCGCAACCAACTACACGAGGTTATCCGCCTTACGGGCATGAACCTAATCATCGACGACACTGACCACCCACTAATCATCAAGGTGGCTTCCATTCAATCCGCAAGAATGCAGGTTTATTTCATCGACAACGAGGATTACTTCCAACGCAAGGCCGTATTGAAGGATGCCGAAGGCAACTATTTCAATGACAACGACGAACGTGCAATGTTCTTTGCCCGTGGCGTACTCGAGACTGTGCAGAAACTACGCTGGTCGCCCGACATTATCCACTGCCACGGCTGGTTCACCTCGTTTGTACCATTGTACATCAAGCGCACATTCAAGGACAACCCGCTGTTCAGCAATTCAAAGGTTGTCACCTCAATATACGATAACGATTTTGACAAACCACTTGATTCGCAGTTGAAGAAAAAACTGGTTTACGACTCCATTGCCGAAAGCGATGTTGAAGTGGTTTCCGACCCAACATACGAGAACTTGTCGAAATTGGCAATCAACTTCTCCGACGGCGTCATTTTCGGTAGCGAGAAGGTCAACGGCACCGTTGCGGAATATGCAAAGGCATCGGGCAAGCCTGTGCTCGATTACCAGTCGCCAGAAACCTATATGGACGCGTTCAACGAATTCTACGACAGGTTTTTGTAGCAGAAAGCGTTAGGGGTTGGGTGAAGTCAGTATTTATTGACGGGCTTTTCCATTATAAAGGCCATAACCCCATTCCCCACAAGTTGCGTTCCTACCTCAACAAAACCATCTCTTCTATAGAATTGGTATGCGCCTTCGTCGCCACAGTAGCAATGCAGGCTCTCCTTGCCGAATTCAAACATTGACTCCAACTTGCGTTGCAACACTCTGCCCAAACCCTGTCCCTGAAAGTCGGGGTCTACCATAAGCCGTCCGACATAGAGCACGCCGTCTGTAACCGAACCACGTACCGAGCCAATAATCTTGCCATTGCCACATACAAGTTTCAGAACCTTGTCGTTTGCAAAAGCCACAATACTCTGGTCCATAGTTTCGGACATCTGCGGAATGCCATCCCACCCAAGTTTTTCGGCAACTGGTTTGAATGCTTTCTTCTGCAATGCGAACAAGTCAGGCACATCATTTATGGTGGCAACTTCTATTTTATAGTCCATATTGTGAGTCAAAAAGTTTCAGTAAAAACGTGTGAAGACAAAAAAAAACACCTCAAAATCTAACGATTGAGAGGTGCTTTTGTACCCAGGGCCGGGGTCGAACCGGCACAGGGGTGAACCTACTGGTGTTTGAGACCAGCGCGTCTACCGATTCCGCCACCTGGGCTTGTCTAAAAGGCCTGCAAATATAGATATTTTCAATAACCCTCCAAACTTTTTTTCGCGGTTTTTAGAAATGGTGTTCCCCACTTGGCTATTTTGGTAAAATAGCAACAGATGTCAATAGTTATTTTATTGTGTTACAAACATTAACACTTGTGACAACATCCAATCACTGACACTGAAAATATCAATAGAAAATATTCATAAAAAAATTAATTATATGTAAAATATTGGCGTTCAATATATATATTTGGCCCCGAGATATTATCGGTTTTGACCTGTTTCCTGCCTCATTTACAGGTTTTAACCAAAGCAAAAATTTGTACTTACTTATCTGCATTTACTATGAAAGGTCTTTTGTTGCTGACCGCCTCATTGTGCATAGTGTCAATGGCGAATTCGCAAGAAAAAGCAATGCCTGATGTCCAGAAATCAGACAATGCAAAGTATTTTCATCTGGAAACCGACAAGCCTATCGGCAAACTGCAAAAAGATGAAGTGGCATTTATCTACAAAGGCGAAAATTATTACATGAAAAACGGCAAAATATTCAAAATGCGTGCCGACAAGGACAAACTGGCACGTCTGTCGTACGGTGAACTACATGATATGGCAAAAGACTGCCCTTCAGTGCAAGCAGGCATCCATTCGGCCGACATTACCAGCCGTGTCGCCCTGAGTTTTATGGAACTGACGGCCATTCCTGTCGCACTAAATGCTGTTGTAATAGTTGGAGCGGTGCCAATGATTGCTCCTCCTACTGTCGGCCTGATTGTATTGGGAGTGTCTGAGAGCAAGTCGAAAAAGGCCACTACGGCTTTCTATAACGACTATCTTACCAAGTTGCCTAAATATGACCTTAAATATTCAGTAAACTATGTTCCCGCACCTTTTGTGAAATCGACCGGGAAAGACGCTTCAAAACTGACCCGACACGAAGTCGCTTTCGAGTTCGACGGTGAAAAATACTATATCGACAGGGGACGGATGCTTTACAAGGAAAGCACCTACACAAAAAAAGGCTTCCGCATGCTGTCGAAGCAAGAACGGCTTGCCTTGATGAAGAAACAGGGAAACTACGCATTCAACGAACTTGGCAGATTCTATGCCGAAATGAACAATGTACCTGTGGAAAAGCCTGATGTTGAAGATGTCCAGCCAGAACCAGTGATTGAAACAACTCCTACCGTAACACAGGAACCTGCTGTTGAAGATGTCGAAATTAAGGATGAAAAAGCAGAAGAACCTGCAAATGTTGAGGAGCCAAAAGAGGAGAAGCAACCAACCATAACAGAAGAACCAAAAAAGGTTGCCGAACCCAAACCGCAAAAAGTCCGTCCCGAGAAACTGAATGTCCGCAAGCCTAACGGAATAGGGATATTTGCCGATGCGGGCGGTCTAGCAACACGCGGGCCTCGCGCAGGCCTTGAGTTACGTTTAGGAACACTTATGCCTTCAATATTTGTGGGTTGCCCGCATTTAGGCTCAATGTACGGCAAGGATTACGAAGACTATGAATCGGTAAAGAGCATCTCGGCAGGCATTGGATGCAAGGCCTTGATACCTGCAAGTTGGGGCGGATTCTATGCTGGAGCATACGCACAGTACAACCGCATCTCGGCCGAACTGAATGCAGGCAAGTACAATGAGCAGAAAATATTCGATACCGACATCGACATTATGGCTGGCGTTGGTTTCCGATTCCAGACTAAAGGCAATCTGTTCTGCAACATTGGTGGCTACGCCGGACCGGCCATCAACACTCCTTCATCACGTTATTCGAACGTTCTGCACAACAATTATTCGCCTACTTACCAAAAAGGCGACAAGGATGTGAAGATAAAGGCAAATCTGGAACTGTCTGTTGGTTATGAATTTTAATAGGAGAATACCGCTATGAAAAGATACATCATATTTATTTTGGCAATCGCGACAAGCATCACATTCTATTCGTGCAAAGATGAGGATGACTCACCTATGACAGGTGACGGCGGAGTATTGACTGGCGTTTGGACATTGCTAAACCCCGAAACAGACAATCCGTATGAAACCGAAACTGCTTCGTACGGACTCAAGATCAAGTCCGATGGCAAGATTCAGACCGTGAAGATTAGCAATGGAAAAATAACTGAAACCCGCGACTATGCCATAGGAATGATAATGAATTTCAATGGAAACAGTTTCGATGTAAAGGGCATTGACAAGGATGGTAAGGGCCAATTTCAGTTGGATACCACAATCCGAATTGTCGATAACAAGAAGTTTGTCCCGTATTTGACTATGCGTCTGTCATCAACCGTATTCAGCAAGGAATATTTTTCTGATATAAACATCAAGGTCGACGGTGGCTATTATCTTAAAGACTATGACCACAATTCAAGTATGAGCCAAATCTCTGCCCAAAGAGATTCCAAACTGTATGGCGACTGGACGCTTCAAGACCAGGACCTGAAAACACTATATAGTTTCAGCGCAGACAAGATGTCGATAAATGACAAGAAAATGATTGACTGGTGCACAAATAAAGGGCATCTGTATGTAATAAACTATATAGCAATAGATGAAACTTCACAACTGAACCTAATACAAAGTTTCACATATAATATCAGTGGCAATACTCTTAAATTATATTCACCGGAAACTGGCGAAAAGACATTTGCCAAAGGGAAGTCTGTCACGCCTGACAAGCCAGTCACACCTGACACAACGATTACTCCGGTTACTCCTGACACAACAATTACTCCGGTTACGCCTGACACAACGGTTACCCCAGTCACGCCTGACACAACGGTTACCCCGGTCACGCCAATAACAGGCAACCCCGGTTCTTTGGCGGGCGCCTGGATGCGAATGGACGAAACTGGCTCATACCGTATTCTCACAGACTATGGCTACTATGGATTCCAGATTAACACTGACGGCACATGCCAATTGGCTGAAAAAGACATTGAGACATTCACCGTCACAACAACAAGCGAGACTCCGCTGTTCACGATAACCAGCGCCGAAAACGGATACTACACCGCAGTGACTTCCAATGGCACCGTGTTTGACGGAACGTATGAAAACGGTTTGTCACTTTCCATTAACGATTACGGAAGCATGGCTTACGACAGATTATACATAAAGACTTGTTCATCAAATATATATCTTAACGGATCACAAACAATAGTTGGATATTACTCGCGTGTGACCAATGCCGACGGAACATCGTACAACTACGACTGCACTCCTTATGAAATGGTAGGCCAATGGAATCATCAATATTCCAATGAATACTATGATGAATTCAATAACTATCACTATGAATCAGGTACAGAATCATTCGATTTTGACTTGGGTGGCGAAGGAACCTATACCGACTATGGCTCTAACGACAGCTACCCTGTAATATGGGCCTGCTATGAGGAAAACTCAACCCAGTGGCTGTACTTGTATTATCCAAATCAAAATGTTTCAAGAATATACGAATACTATATAAACAAGAACACACTATATATAAAGGTGGAAGACAACTGGATAATATTCGAGCATTGATTCACTTGACAAACAATGACATCTACTGAATAGATTGTGATTGAAAACAAACGTGAAAACAAGACTAAACCTGCAATTTTCTATGCAGAGTTAGTCTTGTTTTTATTAGACAACTACCATCCTTAAATTGAGATAAAATCAGCAAAAATCGCCTTAGCCCTTTTTGGTGAATAAAGTGCTATTTCCCTAATCCCAATTCAACATAAATAGTCAAACCGCCGCCCGAAGTTTCGTAAGCATCAACCGAGCCACCATATTGCAGGGCTATGTTCTTGACAATTGCCAGTCCGAGTCCTGTGCCGCCGAGCCTGCGCGAGCGGCCTTTGTCGATGCGGTAGAAGCGCTCAAAAATGTGTGGAAGATGTTCATACGGAATGCCTACGCCGTTGTCGATGAAGTAAAATTGGCATTTGTCTTTTGCAAGTTCGGCCTGCACTTCAAAATAAGTGGCTTCGGTAGCGTATGTAACGGTATTGTTGAATATGTTGAGAAATAGCGAATAAATGAGCGACGGGTCGCCAAGCATTGGAATTCGGTCAGGAATGTTCATCTTGAGCCGAATGTTCCGTTCGCTGAACTGTACCACTGTTTCATCTTCAACCTGCCGCAGAATCAGTGCCGCGTCAATAGGGGTTGATGGGCGTTCCATATTCACCTCGTCGAGTCGCGACAGTGTTCCCATGTCGGCCAGCAGGCGGCTCATGCGCTGACTCTGCCTGTAGCATCGTTCCACAAACTCGTTGCGCTTGTCGTCAGGCAGCGACGGATTGTTGAAAAGAGTTTCCAGATACCCTTCAATGGTAGCCGCAGGCGTTTTCAGCTCGTGAGCGGCATTCTCGGTAAGCTGTCGCTTGATGCGCTGTTTCTCCTGTTCGCTGCGGTTGAATTTGTAGCGGAAAAACACCATTGTGCCGATAATGGCAAAGATGCCAATAGTGTAATAGAAAAACGTGTAGTCATGTTCGAGCGACGAAGTGAGTTCGGCCGAATACGGCACTGAAGAACGTATTATTGTGTCGCCAAAACGTGTGGCCGAGTAGAAATATTTCTCGCCATTGGTTTCCGATGCACGTTTTATGGCGTAGCCGCTTCCTTTTTGCATGGCACTTTTAACCTCCTCGCGATACAAATGATTTCCCATCTTCTCCACATCGTCTTCTTCCGTGTCGGAAAGTACGTTGCCAAGAGTGTCGATAACTGTCACGCGGATGTGGCTGTCGCTCGAGCCTTCAGTGTAGTATCGGTAGTTGTTGAGTTGAAGTTGCGAGTGCAGAATGTCGATGCGGAAGGCATGCCCGTGCCTGTACTCGTAGATGCCAAGGCAGAGTGTAAAAACCACAGCTAGGCTTGTGGCAATCAGGAAAAAATTATTTTCAAACCCCTTTTTCATCATTCGCCAAACATATATCCGTAGCCGAATTTAGTGCGTAGCAATTCCCCGTATCGGCCTATTTTTTTGCGTATGCGGGTAATATTCACGTCAACAGTGCGGTCGAGCACTACAGTGTCGCCAGGCCATACCGTCTGCAGAATGCTCTCGCGTGACAATACCTGTCCGTGCTTTGAAATCAGCAATGCCAGAAGTTCAAATTCAAGTTTTGTGAATGTCACGCTATCGCCATCGACAGTACATTCCTTGCGGTCGGTATTCAGCACAATTCCCTCGTAACTGATTGTGTGTTCCTGCGGGCATTCGGCCGATGTGCGGCGAAGCACGGCTTTAACTCGTGCCTTAACTTCGCTTATGCGGAACGGCTTGCAGATGTAGTCGTCGCTGCCGAGCGCAAATCCTTGGAGCATATCGTCTTCCATGGTTTTTGCGGTGCAGAAGATAATGGGGATATTGGCCGTGCGGTTGTCCGATTTCAGTTCGCTTGCCCATTCAAACCCCGACTTGGGAGTCATCATCACGTCAAGCAATATTAGGTCGGGGAAAGGTTCTTCCAGTGTTATTGGAGCCTCGGCTGTCTGTACGCCGTATCCTTCCATTTCGAGATTGAAACGTAGAATCTCGCAAATGTCGGGTTCATCATCTACTATCAGTATCTTCTTGTTTTCCATTTCATCTGCATAATTACACAATTGCTTCCAAAAAAACAATTGCCTGATACTGTGGCGTAAAGTTTTGCCGCGACGTTACAGCCTTGTTTGCCGAGCCTTGCTTTGCACTACATTCAGGACATAGTCGCCCAGTTTTTCCAGTCCGTTGATAAAGTCGATAAAGAAAGCGCCAAGTTTGTAATCGTAGAGTCCTGCCGATAAATTCTGCAGGTTCTCGTTTCGGAGAGTTGTGCGCAAGTCATTTATCTCATTTTCAATATTGTAACTGCGAGTTATGTCGTGACCTTCGCCTTCGGGTTGTTGCAGTGTTTCGGTCATCAGTTCAAGAGCGTCGCCAACAAGATGCTCCATTGTAACAATCTGCTTTAGCTGGTCGGGTGTGAAATCAACGTTGCAGTTTTCACGTTTTCGCGACAATGTGCGTGCCAGCGAGAAACAGCAGTCGCCAATCGACTCCAAGTCGTCAACCTCGCGGAGCATGCGCTGAACCTGGCGTTTGGCGTCGTCGGAGAGATGCCCGTCGCTGACTTGCTGCAGATAGTGCGCTATCTCATATTCCATGTTATCGGTTATGCTTTCGTATTTTTCAACCTTGCCGTATATGTCCTTGAACTCGTCGTCGCGCTTTGCGCCGTGCATCATCAGCACGTAGTTGAACGATTTTTGGCACCGTTCGGCAAAATGCACAATCTCTTTGCGCGCCTGAAGCATCGACAGTTCGGCAGTCGAAAACAGTCCGCCCGATATGAATTTAAGGCCTTTGGCTTCAACATCTTCCTTCATTGGCAGCATATGGCAAACTATTTGCTCTATCTGTTTCACGAAACCTATTAGCAGCAACGTGTTGAAGACGTTAAAGGCTGTATGGAACATCGACAGCTTGTAAAGGTCGCTGTTGTCGGAGCCCGATACGTTTTCAACAAACCAGCTGACGGCGTTGCAGAACGGGTAGAAAATGAGCAGCACCACAACCACGCCGAACACGTTGAACAGCATGTGCGCCAGTGCCGCCCTTCGGGCCTGTGTGCCTGCCGTCATTGATGCCATCAGGGCGGTTATAGTCGTGCCAATGTTCTGGCCCATTGCGAGTGCGGCGGCCTGTTCAAATCCGAATCCAGGAATCTGCATGTCAAATAGCATCAGTGTTATGGCCATTGTGGCGGCCGATGCCTGAACTATCATTGTGAAAACTGCGCCAACCAGTACAAACAGCAGAATGGTAAGAAATCCGCCACCGTCGATGCCTGCAAGCATGTTGGCAACCAGCGAGCCTATATTCAGGTCGTTGGCCGACTGCTGCAGAAAATTAAGCCCCATAAAGAGAAATGCAAATCCGAAAATGAATTCGCCTACCGATTTGCGTCTGCTCTGCTTGCTGAATATGAAAATGATGCCGAATGCTATCAGAGGCAGCGTTATCGACGCTATGTTGACTTTGAAGCCAATTGCCGATATAATCCACGCCGTAACCGTTGTTCCGATATTGGCACCCATTATCACTCCGATAGCTTGTATTAGGCTCATGAGCCCAGCATTGACAAACGATACAACCATGACCGTAGTCGCTGATGAAGATTGTATCAGGGCCGTCACTGTCATACCTGTCAGCACGCCCATAAAGCGGTTTTTTGTCATGGCGGCAAGAATGCTTCGCAAGCGGTCGCCTGCAAATTTTTCAAGGCCTTCGCTCATTGTCTTCATTCCGAACAGGAAAAGCCCCAATGAGCCGAACAGTGAAAGCAGATTTGTGAATGTTCCCATCATTTGAATGTTTGATGCGCCAAAATTCACATATAGATGTTACAATTTTGTTTCAAACTTGTGAAAGGGCTGTTACAAATGGCAAAGAAGGCAAGGATGTGATAATGGAATAAGCCTAAAAATACCTATTTCACCTCCTCATAATCAACATACTCGCCATCTGATTGTGAAAAGTGTTTCTTCTTTTGTCCTGTTTTTTGGTATGTAATATGTCCGTCGGCATATTGAGTGTGTTCCTGATTGGCATATTCTTCGGCCTTGCGGTGAAACTTCCTCAACTTGAACTTCACTATCTGGATTCCTAAAAAACCGAGCAGGTATAAGAATAATATGGTAAGTAAAAGAATCATTATGGCTTATTTTGAAACAATTGTATAAATGGCGCCGAACAAGGCCACCAAAACCATTATCCAACCGTTGTAGATATGGTGCAGGCGCTGTTGTCTTCTGCCAAGAATGCTTGTTGCGAGCAGTGCCACAAAAAATAGCGGTGCAAGCCACCCTGCCATTGAATATCTGACATTCATCAAGCCAAACGCCAACGAGTAGATGAAGGCGTTTATTCCTGTGAAGACCGACAAGGCCAGCAATCCGCTGAACACGGTAGGGTTTATCGAGCGCTTGAACTTTGCTGTCTTCAATCCGTCGAAAACCATCTTGACGGCCAAAAGGAACATCAGGCTCGACGCGAACCAGTTGGCAAGTGTGCCGTCAACATATTGCGTGCCCAATTTGCCTAAAGCCATTCCGCCCAAAACAAGCAGACACACTGTCAGCGTGGTAGTCAAAAAACGGACAAGCAGGTCTTTAAGCGACCATTTCTTGTCAAAAAAAGATGCCGTAAGGCCCAATGCAACAATGTCGAGCGTTGATGCAACGGCAAATGTCAGAAAAAGATATTCGGCCACTATTTATTGATTTTATAATTAAACAGATACTGGTCATTTCCACCCACAATCAGGTTGTAGTACGATTGTCCCGACTGCATCACGCCAATGCTGAACCGAGTCTTGCCTCGTAGCGGGAACCCGTCAAGCGACTGACCCTTTGAGTCAATCAGGTAAATGTTGGCCGAGCCCGATTCGGTGATGCCAATGGCCGTCTGCGTGCTCGAAAACCTGTAGTAGGCTGGACGTTGCGTTATCACCTCGCCGAACTTGCGGTCGAAAATCTTCTTGCCGTCGAACGAGAACACTGACACCATATTGCTATCGACATAAATGAGTTCTGGCTTTGAGTCGCCACATATATCCTCGATGTCGAAGAAATGCTTTGGCGAAAAATCGCCGACCTTCCGACGTGTCACCGAGCCATCGAAATGAAGGAAACAAAGCGTGCCGTCAGTCGAAGTGCGGACAAGCGAAGCGCTTGAATCGCCTATTGGCTTGAGATATGCCAATTCGTTGTTGACCGAAGGGCGTATGCGCTCCTTGAAATCGACACGCAGGTTTCCACGGCGGTCGATAAGATAGATGCGCGACGTGTCGGTTATGGCGATGTAGTCCTTGTCCTTGTCGATGAAATGCTGTGCTGGGGCTATCGGCATCTGGTTGGCACGCTGGAGCGAAAAGTCTGGCAATGTCTTACCGTCAATCGAATAGACGTGGATGTCAGAATTTGTGCATTCCGCAAACAGGCGGTAGTTCTTGTTTTTTGCATAGTCGAAAATGGCGACAGGCAAATGTGTCGGGCTGGGCAACGTTATCGGATAGCGCTCCACAGGATTGCCGTTTCGGTCGAGAAGGTACATCTTGGTTGCCGTGTTGAAGAATATCTGCAACTTTCCGTTGCGGTAGTAGTCAATCTGCTGGACCGTGCCGATGATTGGCTCTTCGAGTTGCTTTTTCCACAAAATGCGACCTGCAGAGTTTATCAGGTAAATGTTGTTGCGCAAATCCTGAACGAAGATTTCCTTTTCGCCAGTATTGTGGTTTTCCACAAAGACGGGCTTGAATCCAGCCAAGGTGTCGAGATGCGTCTCCCACAATGTAGATGCGGTTTTTGAGTGTGTCGGCTGGTGACGCAGGAAAGTATTATGAAACAAGAAATTATCTTCCGATGAGAATTGCCAGGCAAGACCATAGAAATTGTAGATTGATGCCTGGCCGTTGCGATAGTTCGCTATGTTGTTACTTGACAGTATTCTGCTCAACAGCCCGTCGGAACCTGTCAACGAAACAAATACGTAGAAATTCGACTTGTTGGTGATGTAGTTTCCAAACTGGTCAAAATCAGGGTCGTACTGCAGTTTTTTATGGAGTACGTTATCATATACAAAACGTGAAACTACCGCATAAGTGTCGCCGAATATCACCATATTGTCGTAGGCGCATACGTGCAAAGCCTTGCATTGTCCGAACCAAGGACCGAAGACTCTTGCAGGCACCTGTCCTAACGGCATTTCGTAAATGTTGTAGCGAGTGTCCTTGTCAATCTTGAATTCCTGTACGGCGTTGCTCACGGTTTTCCCGTTTACAAGATAGTCGAGAAGTTGGCGCGCCTCGTAACTGCCTTTTGTCCCGATTGCGCAAATGCTTGACCCGTCGGGCATTGCCACTTGCATAACACCCTGGCCGAAGTTGTCGGCAATCTGGCTTAAGACCTTGTCGCCGAATGTCTGCTTCAGCGAATTCTGGTTAGTCTGGTGCCTGTTGAGTTGCCCAACGCTTTCCATATACGACTCAAGTGAACGCTGATATTTTCCGAAATTGCTAATGCCCAGCCACGTGAACCCGTTGACGCCGAGTGGAACGTTTTTGGTTAAATCAGACGAAACAGATTCTTGTCCGTCAAATAGTTGCGACCATTGATTCTTTACAGAACCCTGCAATGTGAACCCGTTTATGAGCCAATTTTCGTTTTTAAGCGACACATCAAAACCTCCCCAATCGGAAAAGGTCTGAATGGCCATATTGCTGAAAAGATCGTTAACGAACTGTTTTTGTATCAGCGAGTTAAGATACTTGAACTGTACATATACATTGGCATCGACATTTTTTCCTGCCCACTGCCTGACCTTGACAAACGAAGGATTTTGGCTTATGCCGAATCCGTTGCCTGTCTGCCTGATTGACTCCTGCAACAGCATCTCGTTGGTTGAAGCCAGCAAATATCCCTGATGGAATGTCAAGAAAACCTGTTCCTTGCCGTTACGGCTTTCGAACTTGCTGATTTTAGCCGCATCGTATTTCGACACCGCTATTGAGCCCTGCGGCTCCAACATACCGACAATGGCATCGAGAGCCCGCTTGCCCTGTGCGTTCGACGAAAACGCCACAACCGCCAAAGGCTCGTAGTTGAGCATTGTGGTGTTGTGGAACGATATCGCTATTGGCAAGCCCTTGAACATTCCTGACAATTCAGCATCGGCCTTGAGCAACGAATCGAGCGACAACAGCCTGCCGGCAAACTGCCGTGCATTTGGCAACTCCTTTATATCGGCAAATACCTTGTTGCCTTGCAACTTGTTTATCAGCAAATTGGCATCCTTAACCTCAATTATTGCTGCTGTGTTCACTGGTATTGCATCAATGGCCGAAACTGCATTGTTCTGCTGATCCTTGAAGTAGTAGTACGAACCTGCAAGTATCGCCACTACTGCCAAAATTGCTATTATGAAAATGCCTTTTTTCATCAAACCGCCGGTTCTCTGTTAATAATAGAATTCGTCTTCCTGATCCTCGCTTTGACTTTCACTCTCGCCTTCGCCTGGCCTTTCGTCATAATCAGGGCAATCGTACACCTCGTTCCAGTCGGCAGGCTTTTCAAATGTGTCGGTCTCGTAGTAAGGAAGTGTAGGATCGTCGTAAACCTTGCGCATAAACTTGGCCCAAATTGGCAATGCCATATTTGCACCTTGTCCGTATGTTGTTGAGTTGAAATGTATGCTTCGCTCGTCGCCACCTGTCCATACACCGCCCACCAGGTTTGGTGTGACACCCATAAACCATCCGTCTGAATTCTCGTTTGTCGTTCCTGTCTTTGCTCCTATCTGCGCTTTCAGTCGCCAAGGGTAGTTTTCGCTCCAAAGACGAACGGCAGTTCCCTTCTTTACAACGCCTTGCAGAAGCGTAAGCATCAGATATGCGGTACGTTCGCTTATAGCCTCGTGTTTCGAAGGCTGGAATGTGGCAAGTACGTTTCCGTTCTTGTCCTCGATGCGCGACACGAAAATGGGTTGCGTATATACGCCCTTGTTGGCAAAGCAACAGTAGGCGCTCACCATCTCGCAAAGCGTAAGGTCGGCAACGCCAAGACAGATTGAAGGCACTTGCGGAATGTCGCTCTTGATGCCCATATTGTGTGCAAGTTGGACAACGGCTTTTGGCTTGAAACGGTTCATAAGCCAAGCCGATATGTTGTTGAGCGACTGTGCCAAACCGTATTGCAACGACAGTTCGCGACCAAGCAACCTGTCGCTACTGCCCGTCTTTGGCGACCAAGTTTCACCTGTTGAAGGATCGGTGATGGTGACTGGCACATTAAGCACGCGGTCGCAGGGCGTGAATCCGTCCATCATTGCAAGCGTGTATAGGAACGGCTTGAATGTCGAGCCTACCTGACGTTTTGCCTTTGTGACGTGATCATATTGGAAATAGCGGTAATCGTTTCCGCCGACGTATGCCTTTACGTTGCCCGTATGCGGATCCATAGCCATAAATCCTGACTGCAGGATAAACTTATAGTAACGGATTGAATCCATTGGTGTCATAACTGTATCAACATCGCCATGCCAAGAGAACACAGTCATTTCGGTTGGCGTGTTGAAATTCTTTTCAATCTCCGCCATTGACAAACCCTTGACTCTGTGCAATACGCGATAGCGCTCGCTTTGCTTCATAGCGGCTGTCATGTATGACTTAACCTGTTCAGGTGTCCTATCGGCAGCATATGGTGCATTTGCCTGTCCTCGCATCTCCCTATAAAAAAGATTTTGCAAATTGTCTTTCAGATAGTTGCGAACAGCCTCCTCGGCATAATCCTGCATCTTTGAGTTTACGGTGGTGTAGATTTTCAATCCATCCTTGTAGATGTCGTATGGTGTGCCATCAGGCTTAAGGTTGCGGTTGCACCAGCCACGGAGCGGATTGTTTGCCCACTCGGTTGAGTCCTCAATATATTGTGCCTTCGAAGAATAGTTCGCACGCTCCGGCTTTTTGGCGTTCATCTCCATTCGCAGGAACTCGCGGAAATATGTTGCCGAACCCAGTTTGTGGTCAACCTTATGGTAATCGAGGCCAAGCGGAAGTTGCTTGAGCGAGTCGTACTCGGCACGTGTCAACTTGTCGTTGTTTAACATTTGGAAAAGCACCACGTTGCGACGTTGCACAGTCTGCTCGGGACGGCGAAGAGGATTGTACAAGGCAGGATTCTTTGCCATTCCTACAAGCATTGCGGCCTGCTCTATGCGTAGGTTTTGCGGTATGGTGTTGAAGTATATCTTCGATGCCGACTTTACGCCTACAGCCAAGTTCAGGAAGTCGAACTGGTTAAGGTACATTGCAATAATCTCTTCCTTGGTGTAACTGCGTTCTAGTTTTATGGCGATTACCCACTCGCGGAACTTGCGGTTCACCATCTGCAGTGAATTGGTGAAATTTTCGCGAGGGAACAGCATCTTTGCCAACTGCTGGCTTATGGTACTGCCACCGCCCGAACTCTTGTTGCCCGATATGATTGTCTTGAAGAATACACGAACCAAGCCAGGGAAGTCGACGCCCGAATGCTTGTAATAGCGCTGGTCCTCGGTGGAAACCAAGGCATCGACCAAGTAAGGCGACAATTCTTCGTAGGTTCCAGTTGAGCGGTTTTCCCTGAAATATGTTCCGAGAATCACGCCGTCTTCCGATATCACTTCCGATGCCAGATTGCTCTTTGGGTTCTCAAGTTCCTCAAACGAAGGCATAAAGCCGAGATTGCCAACCCAAATATTATAGAACAGTATTATTACCAATAAAACTGGAAAAATAACTATGGACCAAAGAATTATCTTCAGTTGAAGTCGTTTCGAAATAGATATTGCCATAAGTAGATGTATTTAGGCAGTAAAGATAAAAATTAATAATAAAGTTGAAGATTGAACACTTCACTGTTTAATGATTAGGGGACTTCTATAAATTCCCCGATTTTATTTAAATGGATCATCCTCCAATCTTTGGGGTGCTTTTGAATAGCATTTCAGTTGGTATTTGAAATTAAACACTTTTCTTTTCTAACAGCCAATCCAGCGCAGAGCAAATCTGGACATTGTGTCCGGCAACTGTAACATTCCTTGTCTCGTCGAGACAGATAACCTTCATATTGTCACAGTGTAACGCTTCGCCAACAGCCACAAGCGACTCTGTCTCTCGCTTGAACGTTTTGCCTTCAGAAACCGAATATGCCACCTGTATCAGTTCCCGCACCTGTCCTTGCTGACAAACCACAAAATCAACCTCCTTGCTACGCGGGCCTGGCTTGTAGTAATAAATGATGTCGGCTTCCAACTGATTGCGTCTCAACAGTTCCACATACACCGCATTCTCCAGTCTCCAGCCTATGTTTTCTGGCAAAAGGCTGTTTTCGCGATTCGCTATGAAACCTGTGTCGATGACATACGATTTTTCTTTTGTGATTCGCTCAACACTTTTGTAACTGAATTTTGACAGTCTGCGAATCAGGTAGGCCTGTTGCAGATAACTGACATACGACTGTACGGTTGTGTTGCTGTTCAGCAAGGCCATTTCGGCCAACTGCCCGTAATCAACCAATTGGCAATTGTTGTTAATCAAGTGGTTGGCTATGCGACGGAGTGCCTCGACATTCCTTATCTTGAATCGTCGGGCAATATCTTTTGACACTATTGTCTCCACCAAACCTGCCATATACGTTTTCCTGTTTCTGGCAGACTGTATTTTTTTCAGTTCGGGCATTCCGCCTTCCATAAGATACTGCAACAAAGCACTTTTGCGCATTGCGACAGCCTTTGTGGTTATGTCGCTGACATCAACTTTCATCAGTTGGCAATACTCAAGGAAAGAAAACGGATACAGCCTTATTTCCATATATCTGCCCGTCAGATGTGTGGCCAACTCGCCCGACAGCAATTTTGCATTGCTTCCTGTGACAAACACGTGCATTCCTATTCGCAACAGCCTGTTGACAAATAAATACCAGCCGTCTACATTCTGAATCTCGTCGAAAAAGACATATCTGACATCGGGTCCGTAAAGTTGGTAGATGCATTCAAGCAAACTGTTCAAATCCGACGTCTGTATACCGTACAGCCTATCGTCGTCCAAATTGGCGTATCCGTACTTTACGCCTCTGTTTTTCAATGCTCTGTGGCACAGCGTCGATTTCCCGCTACGACGGACACCTGTCACCACTTGTGCCATACTGCTGTCCCATTCAAACAACTTTTCCTCACTACGCTCACACCATCGCGACGGCTGATAGTTCGAAACCTCTTCCTGTTGCTCCCGAAGGACTTGTAATATTATTTTTGTATCCATAAAATTACATTTTTGCAAATGTAATTAATTTTCAACGTATTGCAATTTTCTATTGGCTTATTTTGCAGTTTTTAGGCATTTCTATTGGCTTATTTTGCAGTTTTTGCACGATTCTATTGGCTTGTTTTGCAGATTTCAGGCGTTTCTATTGGCTTATTTTGCAAATAGTAAGGACGACATTTTGAGTTAAGGCAACGGATGACTCTTTTTACATATAATTCTGTTTAACAACTTAGAGTGCGTCGGGTTTTGGTATTAGATGCAACGTGAATTTTTAACCTTTTACCGCTTTTATGGCAGAGCCGATGCCATGGGCAATACAAAGTAATCCGTATAACATTATGGGAATTTCTATGATTGCAATTTTCCCGGCAATAGAGGTATACTTGTACAGAATGATTCCAAAGACAATGACGAATATGCCTATTCCGGAATATTTGATGGATTTACGTTTAGCGATTTGCTTGGCTTGATTATATTCTTCCTTTTCGACCATCATGTCTAAAACTTGTATTTTCTCTTGAATTTTAGTTCTTGCCTCTTGCGGCACGTCAAACCGATTGAAAGAATCCACAATCTCTCTTATAGACCAACCATGCGCATACTTATCAACGAAATAGGAGACCAGCTCTTCTTCGTTCATTTCATTAATTTGTTTCATAATAAATTTTCAACTGATCAATTCCTACAATTATACTAATAAATTTTCAACTGATCAATTCCTACAATTATACTCTTCACTCATAAGAACCTGCTAAACAATAAAAGTAACGGATGTTTTTCGTATACACACCTAAAACTATAAATATAAAAAATTCAGAAATTCAGTATGATTACGCACTTTTTGCCATACTGCAAACAATAGTAGCAAACAAAATGTCCGCTTTGGGGCGGAGGACAAACTTGCCCGTTTGTTACGCAAGAAACGGAAGGCGGTCTTTCAGGCACAAAATTACGGTTTTCCGCTTGAAAAGAAAAAGCCGTGTGTTTTAGGTTTCTGTTTTCGTTTACGTTTTATTAGTTTTGCGCAAAATTTCATAATCATGACTGAATATAAAAGATACACAATCACTTCGGCACTGCCTTATGCCAACGGCCCTGTGCACATCGGCCACTTGGCTGGCGTCTATGTTCCTGCCGACATATATGCGCGCTACCTGCGTGGCAAGGGAAAAAACGTCGTATTCATTGGCGGTAGCGACGAGCACGGCGTGCCTGTCACCATTCGCGCCAAAAAAGAAGGCATAACGGTTCAGGAAGTTGTTGACCGTTACCACGAGTTGATTAAAAAGTCTTTTGAAGAATTCGGCATCTCTTTCGACATCTACAGCCGAACAACATCTTCGATACACCATAAATTCGCATCGGACTTCTTCCGTACACTCTACGACAAAGGCCAACTCGAGGAACATATTGAGGAGCAATACTGCGACGAGGTTACTGGCGAGTTCCTGACCGACCGCAACATTGTCGGCGAATGTCCGCGCTGTCACGCGCAAGGCGCCTACGGCGACCAATGCGAGAAATGCGGTGCCACCCTTTCCCCCGACGAACTGATCAATCCTTATAACGCCGTCAACGGCAACCCTCTCACCAAAAAAGCCACGTCCCATTGGTATCTGCCCCTGGATCAATATCAGGAATGGCTGGAAAACTGGATCCTCGAAAACCATAAGGAATGGCGCTCCAATGTGTACGGTCAATGCAAATCGTGGCTCGACGGCGGTTTGCGTCCACGTGCCGTGACACGCGACCTGGATTGGGGAATCCCCGTGCCGGTGGAAGGCGCTGACGGCAAAGTGCTGTATGTATGGTTTGACGCACCGATCGGATATATCAGCAATACCAAGGAACTGTGTGACGCGCAACCCGAAAAATACGGAAAATGGGAAACTTGGTGGAAAGATCAGTCCACCCGGCTTATCCACTTCATCGGCAAGGACAATATCGTGTTCCACTGCATAGTGTTCCCCTCTATGCTCAAGGCGGACGGAAGCTACATACTTCCCGACAATGTGCCCTCTAACGAG
>CALABN010000349.1 GCA_937885735.1 uncultured Bacteroidota bacterium
TTGCTGTTTCTGTTGGCCGAGAAATGCCAGATGAGCCATAAGTGCGAGAATCCTTCCATCCCGCGCAAGGCGTCGGCATTGCGGTATTTTGGGCAGAACACAATCTTTCCTTTCAGCAGCGGCACCACGCCGCTCTGCCGCGGTATGCCGAATTTGCTCGAAAAATCGGTGTGGATATGTGCTATAGGCTCTATCTCCATAAAAAACAAGTTAGTCTGACTGGCGAGTCTTGATTATCACCATATACATTGAAACGGCTATTGAGCCGAGCGAGAGCACAATGGTAAATAGCGGCGAAACGTCCAGACGAGCATCAAGCCTGACACCGCCCCAAGTGCCTAAAGCAATTATGCCAAGCATTTCGAAGGCAAGCCCCGAATACCTGGCATAATTGTTGAGATTTTTCAAATCGTTATTTTTCGGCTGTGGCATTTGCAGATGAATTGCCGTCCATTTTGCAATTGCCTGTGAACATTGCGCCTGGCTCAATGGCGAGTTTTGAAGTGGCTATGTCGCCGAGTATTGATGCCGTGTTTTTCAGCACAAGCAGTTCGGCAACGAAAATCTTTCCATCAAGTTTGCCTTCTATTTCAGAATTCTTGCAGTTGATTTGGCCTTTTATATCGCCTGAAGCGCCGATTACAATCTTTCCGGAAATCTGGATATTGCCTGTCACCTTGCCGTCGATGCGCATATCGCCGTTGCAGTCGATATCGCCCTTGATGGTTGTGCCTTTGCCAATAATGTTGATTTGATCACGAAGTGTTTCAATTTCTTTTCCCATAATTTTTATTAGTTTGGGAAACCCGATAAGGATTCCAATTAGTGTTTGGTACGTTTAGTATGTAGTACAACGCCAAAGTTAATTTATTAGTTTATATTGGAAAGTATTTTAGACCAATTTCTGTAAGGTCAATATATTTGCAAAAAATTAAATGATGAGAATAGATATCCTGACAGTCGTTCCCGAAATCCTTGACGGGCCGTTTAGCCAAAGCATAATAGGCCGTGCCCAGAAGAAGGGCATTGCCGAAATACACATTCACAATATCCGCGACTACTCCACCGACAAGCATCACCGTTGCGATGATTACGCCTTCAGCGGAAGTGCAGGCATGGTGATGACCATTCAGCCTATCGAGGCGTGCATTGAGGCGTTGAAGAAGGAACGCCACTACGACGAGATAATTTATACCTCGCCCGACGGCGAAATGTTCAATCAGCCGATGGCCAACCAGTTGTCGCAACTCGAGAACGTGATTATTCTCTGCGGACATTACAAGGGTGTCGACCAGCGTGTGCGCGACCATTTGATTACGAAGGAATATACGATAGGTGATTTTGTGCTGACGGGTGGAGAGATGCCTGCGGCTATGATGACGGACGCTATTGTGCGTTTATTGCCGGGGGCATTAGGTGATGAGACGAGTGCTTTGAGCGATTCGTTTCAAGATAATCTTTTGGCAATTCCAGCAAACCTTGATTGTTACCAGACATTGTATTTCTCCTTTGCAACCATTGCAAGAGCAGCGGCTCCGTCCTCTGCTACGTCCACATCGTGGCCTTCATCGCCAAGGATTTCCTTAACTGTAGCTAAA
>CALABN010000350.1 GCA_937885735.1 uncultured Bacteroidota bacterium
GTTCACGGCGCGTCAATGCAGGAGACACTTGAAACACTTGTGGATAGTGTGTTGACATTGAACAACACGGTTGACGGCATCAAAACGGCTTTTGTGAAAGACCTTCCCGGATTGGGTGGTAAAGTGGAAAAAGGCAAGCGAACCTCTATGGGCTTGGCCATACTGAAAAGCCTGGCCAGGACACCCAATCTGGGCGTCTCCACGGCTTTAGAGACAAGCTCCTATGACCAGCGCACCCGCTTGCGCGGAATCCTGTGCGAGATGTTCGGATATTTTGCCTCGGACGACCCCATACCCAATCCGGCGCGCAAGGCCACACTCTTGCGGGCCATGTTCTCTATGGTAATCCATTCGTTGCTGCCTGCCGTTGCCAGCTTGCGCTTTATCTCAAACTCAGTAAAAGTGGCTGCGCCGTCTATCTCCCATTGTATCTCCACATAGTTGTTGTAGTAGCCTTTCGATGCCGAAATATGTGTAAAGCCCTTAGTGTTTGAAGGTGTAACCCTGTCGGACAACACATCCTCTTGATTGCCAAAATAGCTGTCTTTGGGTTCAACCCTAGCCCTATATTGGTACACCACGCAATTGTCAACATTATTACTATCAGTATATTCTATCGTATATTTCAAATCGTCTGATTTTGCATAAGGCATAGTAGCTATCTTGGTCCAGCTGCCACCATTATTAGACATGCGCTCCAACTGCACTTCCGATTTATTAGACCACACGTGGTTTGTAGTGTTATCGATTGATATAATCACTTTATTTTGTGCATCATCAGCCACTGCCACCACACTTGTAACATACTTGTGCTTAATTTCCGGCACAATGCTCTCTGTAGCATACTTACTACCTTCTTTCCAAAGCCAGCCATCGTGATATTTAAGTGAAGCTCGGTAATATACCTTGCCGTATGAATTCGCTGCTTGGGCGGCTACTGGCAATCCGTTGTCAACGTATGAACATACATTTTTTCCTAAATTTCCGCTATAAATCGTTTCCCATTTCCCGTTGTCAAACGAACGTTGAATCACAACTGGTTGATTTGCGACTCCCGAACTCCACGACAACTCAACAAAACCGTCACCTGTGTTTTTTAGATTCAGCCAATTAATGCATGGTATGCCATAGGCTTTAAATGACGGATGTACATCATAGCTCTTTTTATTGCCAAAAAAATCAGCCTCTACATGCCAAGTATAGCCATCAATTGTCTTGGGGTTGGTTTCTTTCTTGCTGTCACCTTCCAAAGCATATATATAGTTTAACTGATATACATCACCTGGCGTATATTGCTTGCCATCTACGCTAAACTTGCCACCTCTTTTTATAAAATCATCCAATTCTGCACAACTTGCATAAGTTACATAACGTTGGAACACAACGGCTGTAGTGCAATTGTCGTTTTTATTGCGAAAATACCTGGTATCAACTGTATTTCCAGATTTCTCATTACTTGTAAAACTTGTTGACAATGATACACTTCCCAAGAAAAATGGCCAACTAGGCATTATATACGAATTAGAATAAGCACTTGTTGAAACTCGTTCTATTTTCGAATCCCAGGCTTTTGAAATAGCTATTCTTGGAGACCATTTGAACTGAATAGTCTTTCCAAGCATATCTATTGGCGGATACCAATACAATATCAAGTTATCCAACCAATTATATGGATGGGAACTATTCTTATATGCAAAATATCTATTATCTGTATTAGGCGCATTGACATTACCAGCCTTTAGGTTACCACCATCTGATGTTGCTTTAAATGTGCCTACATTACTCACTTCGTAGCATAATTTCCACGGTGTCTCTTTTTCTGCATAAGACTTTAAATCAAAAACCAATACTTTTTCTGATCCATCTACTAAAACCGATAGTATTGATGCATTATAACAATGAAGGTAGGTAAAGCCGTGAGCTCGTCCAGTATATGAGATACCAGTTGCAGGATCAGTATAATGATTAGCAATAACCGGCATTACCAACATAAACCGGCCATATTCCGGTTGGTATTCATACTTGAACCCATCAATAATCGCATATTCCTCATCTTTAATAGCCGCCCCTGCCCAATGGCAACAAAGCAGCAAAACCATCAGCGTGAGAACCCGCCGATAAAAATTCCGTAAAACTTTTCTTCTCATAAATTATTAATTTAAAGTTAAACAATAAAAAAGTTCTTTGTAGGTTGTGTTTGTGCCTTCCGCAAACAGAGCTAAAAAAACGGCCATCTGCAGTTGGCTATGCATTGCATTTTTTCACAATTGCACCGGCAAAGTAAATCCGCCCCCTATAAATAAAGGTGTGTTTTGAGGCTGTTGTTTTCCCATTTAGTCGCACTTGTTTTCCTATTTAGTCCAACCATTGTCAAACAACATTTTACAAGGCTTACACTTCAGCCTTTAGCGTGCAAAGGCTCTCCCTGCAACGGCTTTTTTATAAAAAAACACTGCAAATTTTTGGAGCCACTTGTTTTCCTATTTAGTCACATTGTTTTCCTATTTAGTCACGAATAGCTGCTAATCAAGCTGTTACAACATGCATAAAAATCCAACGTTTTTTGTGCAGAAAAAAAAAATGGCAAAACGGATTTTTGTCAAGAACTGCCACTGAAAGTGGCAAACAATCATAACCGTGGGTTGAACGCTGTGAAACCTACGGAATACGAGAACGCTCGAAATGCCAACCTGAAAGGTTGCACTATTTCATTCATTATTGACACATAGCAGTACAGACGTGGCGCACTACATCTCCACAAAACACTGTATAACAAATCATTCACGGTAACACGTTGCAAAAAAAACGCCATTGACAATCCGGCTATTGACAAGCATAAAAATTCACCACTGCAATGGTTTCTACTTAATTGCAAGTCAACCACTTGCATATTGTATTCATAAAGCATTTCAGCAGGACCAACCTTTAATGTTTCAAAAAAACAGAAATTTTCAGATTCATCAGTCAGCAATAAGTGTTAACTTGCGTATTGGTGCGTGTCAAGGCTTCAATGCCGATGATTTAGCACAAGATTGGATTATGATATAATTCTAAATATCTAAAAGAAACAAGTCAAACTAAAATCGGAAAAACAATGGAATTAAAAGGTTCAAAAACAGAAAAGAACCTGCAAGCAGCATTTGCAGGCGAGTCACAGGCAAGAAACAAATACACTTATTATGCCTCAAAAGCAAGGAAAGACGGATATGTACAGATTGCAAACCTGTTTGAGGAAACTGCCGACAACGAAAAGGAACACGCAAAGATTTGGTTCAAACTCTTGAACGACGGAATTCCTGACACGGCAACCAACCTGAAAGACGCCGCCAATGGCGAAAACTACGAATGGACCGATATGTACGCCAAATTTGCAAAGGAAGCACGCGAGGAAGGATTTACACAAATTGCCGACCTGTTTGAAGGCGTGGCAAAAATTGAGAAGGAACACGAAAAACGTTACCTGAAATTGCTCGAAAATGTCAAAGGTGGCATTGTATTCTCAAAAGACGAGGAAATGATTTGGCAATGCTCAAATTGCGGACACGTAGTTGTAGGCAAAAAGGCTCCTGAAGTTTGCCCTGTCTGCAACCATCCACAGGCATATTTCCAGGTTAAAGCCGAAAACTATTAAAGCACAACGCTATGCCAATAAAAAAGCCACTCACAGAGTGGCTTTTTTATTGTGCGCATCTAATTTCAGTCATCAATCTTCTTGAAATCGCCATCCTTTGTAAACAGAATGTCAAGATTGTTGTTCAGTTCCACATCGTATCCATTCCGCTCTATCGACAACTCTTCAATGTAAAGTTTTGGATAGTTGGTCTTTACATATTCCAATATCTTGGCAGGCACAACCGACTCTGGCAATGCCTTGCCAAACCTTTCCACCTTTTCCCAATCGCCGTTCTTGAAGAATTCAACATTGGTTCCGTCAGACAATGTGACATCATATTCCTGGTCATCCTCAATTTGGACATAAGTTATCTGAAGGTCGGGAAAATGCTGTTGCAGAAATTCCTTGGAATTGCTTGGCAATGAATTCTCGTTCTTTGCCTGATTCTGTGCGCAGGAAGTCAGCGTGGCTGAAACCAGAATCACCCCTGCAAATAATTTGTAAAATGCTCTCATAACAATAAGCTTTTAGTTCAAAACCAATAACTCAAATATACTGAAATTCAACAAGCAAAGAACCTATTTGCCGACTATTTCGACATTTTCCACAAAGAAGGATTTGCCATTTAAAACAAAAAGCCTCGCAAGCGTTTAACTTACAAGGCTTTTAGTTGTCGTGGAAGGACTCGAACCCTCACAAGCAGAACCAGAATCTGAGGTGCTACCATTACACTACACGACAGTCAGTTTTGACGGCGCAAATATAGAAATCTTTTTTGGTGAATTCCATAAAATCGTTGTTTTTGGAAAATTATTTTTTCAATCAGACTAAACTGCCAACAGTTCACAGTGAGGAATCGTCTTGTCGCAGGCCAGCAACCGCCTCGCACATACGCATATAGCGCCATACAACGGCGAGTATCAGCGCAAAGAACACTATGACTGGAATTCGATATCGCACCAAAGCGCCAAAATTAGCTGTTGTCAGCCCGACAAAAAACGCATATGTGACCATAAACACAAATGCCGCTATAAGGAACGGATTGCGAATAATAACCTTGCAAATGCGCCTCAGTCCGAAATGGAACATCACATAACAAAGCAAAACGAAAAGCGTAAGCGTCTCCATTGCCGATATAAGCATAAGCCCATTGCGGGTGTCCCACAGGAACGGCCGGAACATTCCTGCCACTATTGCCTGCGGTGCCTTCGATATGATTCCGCCTATAGTAGGTTCAAAGGCACCTATGTCGAAGCTGTTGCCGCCGTAATATTCCCTTTTCAAGTCATCCTGAATAATTACAGCAGTCTCAATTATTGCGTCAAGCGACTGGTATCGGTCATTGACCATTGAGCCCAACTTTGAGAACAACCCCACCCCCACAAGCCATATCGCGACAGCTATTATCGGGAACACAAGAGTCCTGAAAAACTGCGAGTGCATCTTATAAACATATTCAAAACCCAACCAGATAAGGCACGCTCCCATTGTGGTGAAGAACGAATACGGCCTTATGCTGATGCTCATATACCCAACAACAACAAGCACAACGACGTTGCGGAATATGTGACGTTTTGCTACAAGCACCTCATACACGGCGCAGAACAGGAACATTGACGCCACAAGGCACCAACTGTCCTTCAGCAACGACGAGCCCCAAAACACCACCGACGGTACAAACAGCAAGGCTATGGCAAAATTGCGTTCGTTGTTAGGGAACAGTTTGAGCATCAACCTGTAAAATTTCCAAATGCCAACATACAGGAATGCATTCAACACGACAATGTTTCCCAAAAATGTCTTGAATCCCAACAAATAAAGCGGGACATTGAACCGGCATACCGCAAACGAGTTGACATCGCGCCAATATGTAGGCCAGCCAGTGGAATAGTCAAAGCACGAGCGCAGTTCAGGCGTATGTCCGCCAG
>CALABN010000351.1 GCA_937885735.1 uncultured Bacteroidota bacterium
GTAAGCGGACGCGGATAGTCGGCCAATGCCCTGAACGCTATGGTGCCGTTGTTGCCCGTAGGCGAGTAGTCCTTGCCAGTGGCCAGCCTGCCCGCATAGCCCGAAATGTCCTTCACTATGTCGGCAAAGCCGAATGGCGCATCAACCTCAACGCTCACAAATTCCGACTTCAGTGTCACAACCTTTCCCGTATCGGTGTTGAAGGCGTATATGGACACGGAGTCGGTGGCGAAATATGTGGAATCGCTGAAATAGTAAATGTCCGACACATTGACGGAGCCTTCCGCCATATCGAGGCTGGCATTTCTGAAGTCGGCATTTATGTTGAACGACATATTGGCATCTTCCTTTTTCGACAGGCCCAAGGCGTAAAGGTTGGCGTAATAGACGTACGACTGGAACTGGAACACCGCGCTGTCGCGCCAATCGACAAGTCCGTCAAAGTCGAATCGCAGGTTGCGGTCGAAAGAGCAGAGCCTACCGCTGAACTTGTTCATCTCAACAAGCCCGTCAATGGACACAGAGTCGATAGTGTGTCCTGAATAGGCAATGTCGTTGACCGAGCCCACAAGCACAAGGCTGGTGGCGTCGGCCTTGCCAATGGTGCCGTTTGCCTTGAGGTCCACCTGAAGGCTGGCATCGCTGTTAGTCAGTTTGCCTATGGCTATCGGCGACGATTTCAGGTTTGCTACAACGCCGAACACCTTGTCGCCCGTCTTGCCGAGCGACGCCTGCAGTTCAAGGTCGCCGATGCCCGTCAGCAACGAGCCTTCGGCGCTGACATCGCGCGTGGTACCTTCGGCATATCCGCTGAACTCAACCTTGTCAAGCGGTGTCACCAGCGGTTTCAGTTTCATAGTGTCCACTTTCGCGAAATAACTGGCAAGGGCAAGCAGGTCGGCGCTGTTTGTCTTGAACTGGCCTACAGTGAAACTGTAGCCGAGGTTGTCAATGTTGTTGATGCCTTCAAGCGCAAAATTGCATTTGAGCAGAGTGCTGTCGAGCATCTGCACCTTTATGTTGTTGCCGTTCATATTGCTTTCAGTGCCACTCACCACGCCCGTCAGCGACATACGCTTCCTGTTGCCCTCAAGTTGTGGCAACAAGGCCGAAAAATCGTCGGGACAGAGTTGCATATTGTTGACATTCACGCCATACGACACCTTCGGCCCTTTGCCCGACTTGTCCGTCTTGACGACAATGCTGTTCATCTGTGCCTGCGACCTACGGCCCTCAAAATTCAGGTCGTCAATATTGATTTTTCCATCGCTTACGCAGAATTTGAACCGCAAGTCATCGACAAGGCGCTTGCCGTTGTAGCCCGAAGTCAAAGTCTCGACATTGGCCGATATGCTGTCGTTTCGGACCGAAAAGTCGCTTATGTCAATGTCGAAATCGCAGAAATTGTGCTTTTTCCTGCCGTCGTCAAGGCATATGTTGGTCTGCACTATGGTTATTTCGTCCAAGCCGATAGTCCAGTTCGATTTGACAGTGTCTTTTTTGCCGAATGCGTCGGCAATGAACCCAAAATTGTCCGACGAGTCGGTCTTTGTCACAAAAGCCTTCATACCGCGCAGATATGCACGCCTTATGTCGATGCTTTTTTCATCAATGTTGACCGAATTAAGGTAGCCCGACAGTTGCGGGACATAAACAAGCGTATCGCCATTTTGGTCGAACACAAGCACATCCTGCAAAGCGAGCCCTTGGTTTATGTAGTAGCGCGCCTTGCCAATGCTGACTTTCGTGTTTAGCGTTTCCCCGATTTTCGTAGTCAGATAGTCGGCTATCTGAGTCTGCACCAGAGGCGACCTCACCGCCGACCATAAAAGGACAACTACGCCAATTAGCGACAGCAATAAAACTGATAATATCTTTAAGGCTTTTTTAATACTTTTACGCGTTTTTATAAACTAATATTTATGTGCCTCAAAAATATTCTTTTTGTAGACACTATTTGACTTTATTTGGTTTTTATGAGCATAACAATTTTAGGCATCGAATCGTCGTGTGACGATACATCAGTGGCCGTCATACGCGACGGCGTGATAATGTCGAATGTCATTTCGAGCCAAAAGGTTCACGAGCAATACGGCGGAGTGGTTCCCGAACTGGCTTCGCGTGCGCATCAGCAGAACATTGTGCCTACCATCGACACAGCAATAAAGAACGCAGGCATAGGCCTCGACGAGATATCGGCCGTAGCCTTCACCCGTGGTCCAGGCCTGTTGGGCTCGTTGCTTGTCGGCACATCGTTTGCCAAGGGATTCGCACTCGCGCGCAACCTTCCGCTCATTGAGGTGAACCACCTTCAGGGGCACGTGCTTGCGCTGTTTGTCAAGCAGTCGCCCGACGACAACAACCAGCCCGAATTCCCGTTCATCTGCCTGCTTGTGTCGGGTGGCAACTCGCAACTTGTTGTTGTCCGTAGCCCGCTCGATATGGAAGTTGTGGGCACCACCATCGACGACGCCGCAGGCGAGGCCTTCGACAAGTGCGGAAAGGTTATGGACTTGCCATATCCAAGCGGTCCAATCATCGACAAACTGGCCAAGGAGGGCAACCCAAAGGCCATCAGCCTTGCAAAGCCACGCATCGACGGCTACAACTACAGTTTCAGCGGTCTGAAGACAAGTTTCCTGTATCACATCCGCGACCAGCGCAAAATCAATCCAAACTACATACAGGACAACCTGAACGACCTCTGCGCCTCGTTGCAGGGCACCATCATCGACATTCTGCTCTACAAACTGAAGAAACTTGTCAAGGACACAGGCATCAAGCAGGTTGGCGTGGCTGGCGGTGTATCGGCCAATTCAGGCTTGCGACAGGCCCTGCTCGACTATGGCGAAAAGGAAGGCTTGAAGATTTTCATTCCGAAGATATCGTTCACCACCGACAACGCCGCAATGATTGCCATAACTGGCTACTACAAGTACCAGGCGGGGCTGTTCACAACCCACGACGTTGCGCCTTTAGCCCGTATGGACATTAAGGCGTCTTCTATAAATTCACCGTCTGAAATATAACAAAATGGGTTATATGAACTTTTCAACGATTTTGGTTTTCTCTTGGCATCTTGCTGATTGTCAGTCGGTCACAATGCCCGCATTGCTCCCTTCTTCCGCACAGCAACCTGCTCAAGACAAAATCCAAAATCCTTTGAAATCAATTTATAGAA
>CALABN010000352.1 GCA_937885735.1 uncultured Bacteroidota bacterium
GCTGGCTCTTGGATCCCTGCCTCCACGGTTCGGCCCCGGATTTCCCTTGATGAATTCCGCATGGACGACCATGCAGGCCAATGCCACAATGGCAACTGCAATCTTTTTCATTTGTCACTCCTGTTTGCCTTGTCAATGAGACTTCTGACGGCACGGCGCATGAAGATTGACTTCGACACCGGGCGCATGCCGTTTTCGGAAAGCATCTTGTTGGCGGCGTCAATCATGTCGCCGACATATTCCTCGGACTTTGTTTCGTCATTTCTGGCATCGCGAATCATCTTCATCATGTCAGTGCGATACCGCGCCAGACGATCAATCTCTTTCCGCGACTCCTCAAGAATCTCCTTCAGACTTTCGCCATTCTTTATCCGTTCGGCGATTTCCTTTTTGGTCGCTTCCACCGCCTCCTTGATTTCTATGTCGGCGGGCGTGTCATCGGGAGCTATCTCAACCTTGTTGGCGAGCGACTCCATGAACTTCTGCTCGAAATGCTTATTGTACGGGACAACCCCGAACATCGGTTCTCCGGGACGGTGAATCAGGATTCTTTCGATCTCCCTCTCGGCGGGATTGTGGAACCGCAGCTTGAACCTCGGCTTGCCCTCTGCATCAAGACTGAGATTGTGAATTTTCTCTCCGGCCGCTCGCCTTGCCGCAAGCGCCGCCTGCGCTTCCTCTGGGGTCAGTACCGGACGTTTCCGTGGAACTGCGGCTGCAGGGACTTGAACTGGGGTGTCGTTCTGCATGTCCGAAGGGGGCTCCTGCATGGTCCGAACGACTTTTTCAGTTTGCCGCGCCCGTTCGGTTTTCGGCGCTTCTTCGTCCGATCCCGTGAAATAGATCAACGCTGCAACAAGAGCGATGATTGTCAACAACCCCGCGACAAGGCAAAACGAATGGTTTGCCCCGTTCTCACGGGCAACTCGCTCCGAGTTCTTGTTTGATCCGTTCGGCCTATTCCACGCCATTCTATTATCCCCCAAATTGAAGCAGCCCGCCCGATTGCTCGGACGGGCTACCTTCGTTAGCAATCAACCTTTAGCTGATTACTTCTGCTTGCGGCGGAGCGCGAGACCCGTGACACCGAGGAGGAGCAGAAGGCCGCTCGTCGGCTCAGGAATGACCGGGGTCGGCGAAGTAATCTTCGTCCAGGTCATCCCGGAACCGAGCACACTTTGAGTCATGGCCTTATCTGAGGAGTTGAGGTAGCTCCTCGAATCAACCATATACCAATCGCCTTCGCCAATCTGACCGTCCTTGTTGGCATCGTAGGTGAAGATAATCGACGCATAAGACGTGGCGTCCTTATCTACGACATCCTTGCTGCCAGTCGCCGTAAAGGTCGTGTTACCACCACCACCAGAACGAGCAGCCGTGAACGACGTTTTCTTCTCGGTTTGTCCGGAGACCGTATAGAAACCGTCTTCCCCCTTGGTGGCGTAGGTATCCCACAGCGTTGACGCATCAATGGCACCAACGGCACTAACGGCGAAAAGGGTGACAAGGGTGACACTGGTGCAACAGGTCCTCAAGGACCTCAAGGTCCTCAGGGTGCTGCAGGAACCGGACTCAATAACAATGGAGGATGGAAAGAAGGCACAGTTTATCATTCTGGTGATTATGTGTTTGCTCCAAGTAGCAACGATCCGTCAACACACACAATGTGGATATTGGAAACAGATTCCCTGTTGTCAACGACAGTGCCAACCGCAGGCGATGGCAATTGGGTTGAATTCCATGCTCCCGAAGGCCAGCCAGGTGCCGACGGCTCGGGCATAGCATATGTTACATTTAATGACGACTATACAATGACTGTCACTCTTGAGGACAGCAGCAAATATACATCGGCATCAATCCGTGGCGAAAAGGGTGAGCAAGGCCTGCAAGGAGAACAAGGCCCACAAGGTCCACAAGGCCAGGCCGCAACCATTGCCATTGACACGGTAATTACAGGCGAGCCAGGAAGCTTGGCTATTGTCTCAAATGTTGGCACTGCATCTGAAGCAAAACTAAGGTTCGTCATACCACAAGGAGCAAAGGGTGATCAAGGCGATCAGGGACAGCGCGGAATACCGGGTGAAAACGGTCAGGCCGCAACCATAGAAATAGGAACAGTTACTTCTGGAACGGAAGCACGTGTTGAGAATAAAGGCACGGTAAATGCGGCCAAACTGAATTTTGTTTTGCCAAAAGGTGAAAAAGGCGATAAAGGCGATGCTGCTACAGTTGCCATAGGTAATGTGACAACGGGTACAGAGGCGTCTGTTGAAAACGTCGGGACAAGCAATGCCGCCATTTTAAACATTGTTTTGCCAAAAGGGGAAAAAGGTGATCAAGGTGAAGTAGGTCCCCAAGGCCCTCAAGGACCTATTGGCGCAACTGGTCCACAAGGTCCACAAGGACAAAAGGGTGATGCTGGTACAGGATTGACCAACAAGGGTGATTGGAAAACAAACACTGCATATTCATCAGGCGATTATGTGTTTGCCGAAAGTTCATCCGATGCCAGTGTCAATTCCATGTGGATAGCAAAGGCAAATGTAACATCTTCGGACCAGCCTAAAAACGACTTGACAAACTGGGTTGAATTCCAGGCTCCATCTGGACAAGACGGCGTTGGCATAAGAACAATTACAAACAACAACGACGGCACACTCACTTTCTATTTGACTGATGGCACTAATTTCAAGACTCCAGACCTTACAGGTCCACAAGGTTTAAAGGGTGATAAAGGTGACCCAGGTGAAACCGGAGCCAAGGGTGATACAGGTAAGACTCCAAATTTAACCATTGGAACGGTAACGTCAGGAAATGCAGGATCATCACCTGCAGTGTCAATTACAGGAACCACTGACAATCCGGTGCTTAACTTTACCATACCACAAGGTAGCACAGGTACGCAAGGACCTCAAGGCGCCCAAGGTGAAAAAGGTGCAACGGGTGCCGCTGCTACAATTGTTGTAAATTCTACAACTACAATAGCTGCCGGCAATAGTGCGAGTGTCACTAATTCAGGTGATGCAAACAATGCGAAACTGAATTTCAAAATACCACGCGGTGCCGATGCAAAAGTGTCGGTAGGATCAACAACGACACTTGATGCGGGTTCGCAGGCCACAGTGTCAAATAGCGGCACGTCTTCCAATGCTGTGCTTAATTTTGGCATTCCAAAAGGAGAAAAGGGCGACAAGGGTGACGACGGCATGCAAGTGCCAGGCACCAAGGGCCAGACATTGGTGCACAACGGCACCACATGGGTGGCCACAAGCGAGCTGCCGGCCTTGAATGTAAAGGAGCCTGCAACAGCCACCGAAGAACCATTGTTCTCAGTAAAGGACAAGGATGGCAACGTGGTGTTTGCAGTCTATCCAAATGCAGTGCGCGTATATGTTGATGAAGACAACGGCAAGGCAATGCGAAGCGGCTTTGCGGTAAGCAAGCGCCATTCAGCCACCAAGGAAGATGCCGACAACGACATATTTGCAGTAAACACAGAAGGTACACAGGTATATATCGACGACAGCGAGGGCAAGGCAATGCGAAGCGGCTTTGCGGTAAGCGGACGCCATTCGGCCACCAAGGGCGGCAATGGAGATTATTTCACAATCAATGCCGATAGCACCCGTATCTATATTGACGACAGTGAGGGCAAGGCAATGCGAAGCGGCTTTGCGGTAAGCGGACGCCACTCAGCCACCAAGGGCGGCAATGGAGATTATTTCACAATCACAGCTGACAGCACCCGTATCTATATTGACGACAGCGAGGGCAAGGCAATGCGAAGCGGCTTTGCGGTAAGTGGACGCCATTCGGCCACCAAGGGCGGCAATGGCGACATTCTGAAAGTTACCAAAGACAGCACCCGTGTTTATGTTGACGGTGGTTCAAGCAAGAGCGGCTTTGGCGTTGAAGGCAAGGGCTCTGCCGATGGCAAGTCTGGTTTCTCTGTTGAGGAAAAAGGTGCTTCTGGCAATGCAAGTTATTTGAATGTTACATCTAAAAACTTCTTTGCAGGCTACGATGCAGGTCGCAGTAGTTCAAAGTCCACTTCTAGTTTGCTGGGAGGCAATAATACTTTTGTAGGTAACGGCGCTGGCACGAAAAATGTTATCGGAAGAAACAACGTGTTTATAGGCGATAGTGCAGGCCATAATAATACCGGAGGTAGAAGCATAAAGGCAGAAGGACGAACTAGAATTATTACATATACAGGTAGTTCAAATGTATTTATGGGCGATAAGGCTGGATTCTTAAATGAAAAAGGTAATTATAATGTGTTTATTGGTTATAATTCAGGTTATTCGAATACAGCTTCAAATAACACATTCCTTGGCTATCAGACAGGTTTGTCAAATACATCTGGCGCCAACAATGTATTCATTGGTACAAGTGCTGGCAACTCAAATACTACGGGTGCCAGCAATGTGTTTTTGGGATATAATGCAGGTCAGTCAAATGCTAAAGCATCAAATAATGTTTTTTTAGGTAAAGAGGCTGGTTATAAAAATGATAATCCAACAAACAATGTGTTTATAGGCAATCAAGCTGGGTATAGTAATAATTCGAATATTTCGTATCAACAGGAAAATCCTTTGACGAAGGAATTTGAAACTTTTTATGACGGTTCTGACAATGTGTTTATAGGCAATCAATCCGGTTTCAGCAATACGACTGGTTTTTATAACGTTTTTTTGGGAAACCAGGCTGGGTATTATAACACGAAAGGCTGGAACAATATTTTTATTGGAAATTTAGCTGGTGCAAATAATAAAGAGGCAAGCAATAATATTTATATGGGTAAAGAGGCTGGATTTTCTACAGAAACAGGTAGTTGTAATGTGTTGTTGGGTACTTGTGCAGGTAAATTTATTGTAGATGGAACCAGGAATACGATGGTAGGTTATTATGCTGGTTTGTTTAATGAAAAATCATATAATGTGTTTATAGGAAATTCTGCTGGGTGTTATAATTATGAGGGTACAGGTAATGTTTTTATCGGTAATGAAGCCGGTTATAACGAAACCGGTAGCAATAAACTTTACATAGCTAATTCAAGTACTTCGATACCTCTTATCTGGGGCGATTTCTCAAATGGTGTCGTAAAGGTTAATGGTAGTTTCTCATATACTTCCGATGCCCGTTTCAAGGAGAACATAAAGATCCTTGAAAACGCATTGCAGAAAGTAATGAAAATGCGCGGTGTAACCTATACTTGGAAGACAAATGCCGAGATGAACGAGATAAGGGGCATTAAAACCGATTCAGTTGACAATTCACGAATGCAGGAAGGAACCCAGTTGGGTGTAATTGCACAAGAGATTGAAGAGATTGTGCCTGAGGTTGTCATTACTGACGAAGAAGGATTCAAGTCGGTTGACTACATTAAACTCACTCCGGTCCTAATTGAGGCTATAAAGGAACAGCAGAAAGAGATAGATGAACTAAAAAAAATGGTTCAGCAGTTGATGGAAAAGTAAAATTGACATTTATACAGCAAAGGGCAATGGACTACGTTCTGTTGCCCTTTTTTTGTTTATGCAGTCACATGTCATGCTGAACTTGTTTCGGCATTTCGTCCAGCCTTCACGCTTTCCCGTGTCAGGCGTTGAATGACGGAATATTGGAGGATACACCAGTGTCCGGTTACAGTTTATTCTTGTATAGTCATTGCATTTTGCCGTTATGTAGTGATGACTTTTTTCAAATTATCAGATGTTATTGAGAATTAAAAACCCTATATCCTAATCCCGATCCCGAAAGCGTTCGAGACTAAATCCCACATCCTACATCCTAAATATAAATACCTAGGTATAAATACTTATTATCTACTTTATTTTCAAAAATATAGGACAAAAAAACCTTGTATTGAAAAAATAAATTACCTTTGTAACAAAATTAAATAAACCTATCATTCTATGAGAACATTTGGAAAATCCCTATTGGCAATAGCCATGCTATTCTCGACTATTGCAGTGAATGCCCAAACCGATGGATTCAACTATCAGGCAGTGGTACGCAATGCACAAGGCGAACTTGTGGGCAACAGTTCGGTTTCCTTGCGCATCAGTCTTGTTAATCAAGATGGCACTACAGTGTATTACACAGAGACACAGACAGTGGAGACCAACGCACAAGGTGTGTTGTCTGCCGTTGTAGGAACAGGAAATGTAATAAAAGGCACATTCGACAGTGTGGCTTGGGAATCAGGCAACATCTGGATGAAAGTTGAGGTGGACATAACAGGCGGTACCAACTATGCCGACCTTGGCACAACCAAGCTGCAGAGCGTTCCATTCGCCAACTATGCACTAAACGGCAAGAAGGGCGACAAGGGCGACAAAGGTGATAAGGGCGACAAAGGTG
>CALABN010000353.1 GCA_937885735.1 uncultured Bacteroidota bacterium
CACAGGCAACAAGTGATAATTTAGTTTTCATAAAAATCGTTTTAAATTCTATCAAAATTGATGTCCAAATGTATATAAATAGTCGGAAATACTAACCTTTGGTGAAAATTTTAATCGTCAATACCATTTTTTGACTTTTCCGCCTCGTGAGCCTGCCTTCTTTTAACAGCCTTGCGCAAAATCACGCCCCTGCTTTTTATGCCTTGTACTGTGGCAATGGACAAGAATGCAGTAAAGCACAGGCCAAATGTATATCCTACAATTGGTGGCAATCCGAATCCTTCAGGCGCCAGCAAAATATATGTGCTGCATACCGCAGTCATGAAAATGGCAGGGAAAAGCGTAATGTAGAAATTCTTCTTCTTACGATACAGATACGATGTCAATGCCCACAAAGTGAAAATGGAAAGTGTCTGGTTGAACCAGCCGAAATACCGCCAAAGCACATCGAAATTGATGAACATAAGAACTCCCGAAAGCACAAAAATAGGCAAAGACACCGCCAAGCGCCTCCACACCTTGTCTTGTGGGAAATGAAGGAAATCGGCAGTAATGAGACGAGCCGAGCGCAAAGCCGTATCGCCTGAAGTGATTGGCGCAGCCACAACTCCAAGAATGGCAAGCACCGCACCTATACGTCCGAGCCAGTCGTTGCAGATAAAGTTGACAATATTGGCAGGATTCGACTTGCCATCAACAACCATCAATCCCGCAAGGCTCTCCGACGTACCGTTTGCATAACGAATGGCGGCTGCAGCCCAAATCAAGGCTACAAAACCTTCGGCTATCATTGCCCCATAGAATGCAATGCGTCCGTAACGCTCGTTTTTCAGGCAACGTGCCATCATCGGGCTTTGGGTTGCATGGAATCCACTTATGGCGCCACACGCAATGGTTATAAACAGATAAGGGAATATTGGCAATCCTTTGGGATGATGAGAGTGGAAGGCATCTGTAATCTCAGGCATTTCGCCAGGATGAGTGAATATGCCAGCAAACACACCTACAGCCATTATCAACAATGCAAGTCCGAAAATAGGGTAAATCTTGCCTATAAGTGTGCTGATAGGCAACAAAGTAGCCATTATGTAATAAATAAATATGATGATGCACCAAAATGTGTAACTGCCCCAAAATCCGTCAGTTGGCGTAAGGGCGCCAAGCAACTGCGAAGGCGTTGTGACAAAAACCGCGCCAACCATCACCATAAGGAACAAGGTGAATAGTCGCATTATAAACCTGACGTTTCGGCCCAACTCGTCACCTACTATTTCAGGCAACGAAGCGCCATTCTTGCGCAAAGAGACCATTCCCGACAGGAAATCATGGACAGCGCCACCGAAAATGCAACCGAACACTATCCAAAGATAAGCGGCAGGGCCGAACAAAATGCCACCAATGGCGCCAAATATAGGACCTGTGCCTGCAATGTTCAAAAACTGAATCAGGAAAACCTTCCACAATGGCATTGGGATATAGTCGATGCCATCTTGTTTGGTATAAGCGGGCGTCTGGCGACTCGAATCAACGCCAAACACTTTCTCAACAAAGGCGCCATAGAACACATAGCCTATAACAAGCGCCAAAACTGCTACTATAAATGTTATCATGACTGACTGTAATTTTTAAATAGCGCAAATTTAAAAGAATAGATAAAGGTGAGTTCTATAAATTCACCGTTTTATTATAAATATAACAAAATGGCAACATAAACCTTTCGCAGCCTTTTGTTATTTTATCGTTATCTTTATGGTTATCAATCATTAACAATATCAACACCATATCCTTCTTCCACCCATAATTCCACTCGATAAAAATTAAAAAATCTCTCGAAACCAATTTATAGAAGTCACCTCTATTTCAGCATACACAAACGTTGATAAATTATCTCAAAAAAAATAAAGACAAATTCGACAAGAGTAGATATATTTAAACCCCGAAACAGAGCAATCTGCTCAAAAAAACAACACAATGAAATACAAGAGTTTAGTTGCAATTGATGATTATTCGAAAGATGATTATCTTGAAATAATGGACCTTGCGGCCTATTTTGAAAAAAATCCAGTGCAGAAACTGCTCGACGGAAAAGTTGCGGCAACGCTGTTCTTTGAGCCATCAACCAGGACAAGGCTGAGTTTTGAAAGCGCAGTAAACAGATTGGGCGGAAAAGTTTTGGGATTCTCCGACAGTTCGCAGACAAGCGTATCGAAAGGCGAGACTCTGAAGGACACCATATTAATGGTTGGATGCTATGTCGACCTCATCATCATGCGCCATCCGCTTGAAGGCGCTGCACGATATGCATCGGAAATATCAAAAGTGCCAATCATCAATGCGGGCGACGGCGCAAACCAACACCCGACACAGTGTCTTCTCGACCTATACTCAATAACAAAGACTCAGGGCACTCTTGAAAACCTGAAAATCACAATGGTTGGCGACCTCAAATACGGCCGTACGGTGCACTCGCTGATAATGGCTCTTTCGCACTTTAACCCAACTTTCAGTTTCATCGCCCCTGAAGAGTTGCGACTTCCAGAAGAATACCGCAACTTCCTTCGTCAACGCAACATTCCGTTTGAAGAGCACACTGAACTTGCTCCAAACATCAACGACTGCGACATTCTGTACATGACACGTGTTCAACGCGAGCGTTTTGCCGACCCACTTGAATATGAGAAAGTCAAGAACGTATACATACTCAAAAACAACATGTTGGACCACACCAAGCCTAACATGAAGATTCTTCACCCACTGCCACGTGTAAATGAAATATGCACCGACGTGGACGACAATCCAAAGGCATACTACTTCCAGCAAGCACAAAACGGCGTTTACACACGACAGGCAATAATATGCAAGGTTCTACAACTCAAATAACTACAACAATGAAAGAACAGAAGACATTGAGCGTTTCGGCTATCGAAAACGGAACCGTAATCGACCATATTCCAGCGCAAAACCTTTTCAAGGTTATTTCAATATTGGGACTTGACAAACTAGACAACCAAATAACTTTCGGCTACAATCTGCCAAGCGCAAAGTTAGGCAGAAAGGCCATAATAAAAATCGCCGACAAGTTCTTCGAAGACATTGAGGTTGACAAGATTGCGCTTGTTGCTCCAAATGCGAAACTGAACATCATCAAGAATTACGAGGTTGTTGAGAAGAGACAAGTCAACGTGCCAGAAAGCATCTGCGGAATTGTGAAATGCATGAATCCGAAGTGCATAACCAACTACGAGTCAATTCCTACAAAGTTCAACGTACTGAACAACGGCAAAATAACGCTCAAATGCCACTATTGCGAGAAATGCACCGACATTGAGCATATGCAATTGATTAAATAAAGGTGAGTTTAATTCAACATAAACGGGGTGGCTTGCAAAGCAAACCACCCCGTTTTATATT
>CALABN010000354.1 GCA_937885735.1 uncultured Bacteroidota bacterium
ATGACAGCAATAGTTTTAACAATGGCTGCAAATGGTTCGCTTACTTGGGAATTTTCAGCTGCAATTGTATTAGGAAGTAACATAGGTTCAACAGTAGATGCTATAATGTCTGCATTTGGTGGAACAAAAAATGCAAAACGAACAGCATTAGTTCACTTTGGATTTAATGTATTTGGCTCAGTTATCGCAGTAATTTTCTTTAATCCATTTTTACATTTTGTTGATATATTAGTTCCAGGTCCAATTAAATCTGCAAATAACATTACTCTTCATATTGCAATGCTTCATACAGTATTTAATATTTCTGCAACAATTCTATTTTTACCATTTATAGATTTAATTGTAAAACTTGCAAATATTATTATTAAAGACAAAGATTCGGATAACGACATACATTATCAAGTTCCATTTGTTAGTGGACCAAAATTAAATTATGGTGTTGAATTTTATATACCACAAATACAAAATGAAATTATAAGAATGGCTCATCGAGTCCAAAAAATGATAGATGATATTGTAGAGTGTGTATCAAATTCTAAAACTGATATAGAATTAACAAAACAATCTTTAGAGAATTCAGAAACTTATATTGATGAAATGAATGAGCAAATAACAGAATTTTTAGTTAAGTGTTCATTATTATCTACAGCAAACGATAAAGATGTATTTACATTAAGAAAATTTCGTCGTACAATTGAAGCATTAGAGATATTAAGTGGTGAATGTAATTCGCTGATGTTAGCTATAGAAAAAGTAATCACAAAAAGAAGCGATACAAATAAAAATTCAATTGAAAAAATAATTAATTACCTTTGACACAAATCAATAACCTTGACAAATGATAAGAGCCGTATCTGTTGACGATGAAGAAAATGGACGCCAGATTCTGCGCCATTATGTAAATCAATATAGTGAGACTTTAGATTTGGAACTCGTCGGCGAGGCCGATTCTGTTGCATCCGGCATTGAACTCATCAATAGCGTCAAACCCGACCTTGTCTTCCTCGACGTACAGTTGCAAGACGGCACCGGTTTCAACCTGCTTGAAAAGCTCAACCGCGATTCGTTCAAGGTTGTCTTTGTCACCTCTTACGACCAATATGCACTCAAGGCCATAAGATTCAAAGCCATCGACTACATCCTCAAGCCTATCGACCCTGACCTGTTTGTTGAAGCCGTTGAAAAGGTCAAGGCCGACCTCAATAAATTCACTATTGAAAAGGACGTACGTATTGACGAGCTGGTTACAAACATCAACAGTTTTGAAAAAATCGGCTTGCCATCAATAGACTGCATCAGGTTTGTCAAAGTGAGCGACATTGTTCGTTGCGAAGCCGACGGCAACTATACAAAATTCGTCCTCAGCAACAACGAATCACTTACCGTTTGCAAGACAATGAAAGTTTACGAAGATCTGCTTGCCGAATATAAATTCATCCGCATACACAAGTCACACCTTATAAACGTCAACTACGTGGACAAGTACATCAACGGCGACGGCGGAACGGTGGTAATGTCTGACGGATCAAGTGTTGATGTGTCTCGACGCAAAAAAGACGAGTTGCTTAAGCTGATTGTTTCCTGAAAAGACTATTTTCAGTGCACTAGTACCTAGTACCTGTGAATTATGATTCCGAAAGCTTTCGTACTAAATCCTAATTCCTAAATCCTAAATATTAAAAGTCCAAATATGAACCCGCCTCAACCAAATATGAAATGATTGTGGCCAAATATTCATTTGCCTATTGCTGATAGCAATCGCCATTGTACATTTGAACATTCAATCAAATCAACCCACGAAAAATAGCCCGGATTGATTCAGTTGTTTCCCCTAAACAACCAAACAGTCTTCCTCCCCAAAGAAGACTGTTTTTTTTATGCCTTTTTTATAAGTTGAGTGCACTAGTACCTGGTAAGGTTGGTTTGTTGTAAAGTTGAAGGTTGAAAGTTGATCCCGAAAGCTTTCAGGATCTTCGTTGTTTAAGATTTAAATGGTTGGTGGTTTAGTCATTGTTAATTATTAATTGTTAACTGTTAATTGATTAAATCCTACTTCCTAAATCCTAAATGTTAAATTTCCAAATATGAACCCGCCTCAACCAAATATGAAATGATTGCGGCCAAATATTCATTTGCCTATTGCTGATAGCAATCACCATTGTACATTTGGACATTCAATCAAATCAACCCACGAAAAGCCCGGATTGATTTATGTTGTTTCCCCTAAACAACAAAAAAAACAGCCTCTCCCCTAAGGCTGTTTTTTTTATGTCTTTTTATAAAGGTCGGGAAATTGAGTGCACTAGTGCCTAGAACCTAGTACTTGTGAATTCTGAATTGTCAATTGCCACTCACTTTATTTCCGGCTGTGCAAAAAGCATCTTCCACGATGGGTCCGAAGCATATTGGTCATAATCGGCAAAACCCATGTCAACAGCTTTCTTATAGTTTGCAACCATCTGTTCGCGATCGTTAATCATCAGATAATAACGGGCATACAACAGATAAACATCGGTGTTGTCAGGATCAACCATTTCGTAAATCTGCAGACGCTTGTAAGCCGATTCCGCATTGTTGCTTGATATCTCATTGCTGGCCAATGAAAATGACATCATGCTCAAGTATGCCATCAGCCGCTGGCTCGTGAGGCTGACCTGCTCGTCGTTGCTGGCTATGCTCTTCTTGAAATTTTCAATTTCGCTTTTCCACCATTCCAAGTCGCGTGTTTCGACAGAGTTTATGAACTGTCCGCGCAAATTCACTTCCTTGACAGCCAGGTTCTGAATCTTGTTCAAATAGTTTTGATAGACATAGTTGCTGTTCAGGTTTGACAAGAAAGCGGAAAGCCTGATGTCATTGTTAACCGATCCATACCAACCCTGTATGCGTCCAATGTATTCCGACGCTTTAGCATAATTGCCTGAAGCCATGCAGTTGTTGGCAGAATCACTCATTGCATTGTAGACTGTCTTCAGCCAATCCATGTCGGCTGGTTTCACTCCAGTATGCATTGCATTCACATCCAAGGCAATGAATGCGTTTCTGAAATCGTTGGCTGCCGGCCACTCGTGTTTTCCATCAAACACTACCGAAGTGAAAGGCGTGTTCATCTTGCTGAATTGTGCAAGTGTCTGCTGCATGTCGAGGTAGTTGAAATCCTTGTTGCCCACCATACCCACAAAACAGAATGTTGAGTCGCGCTTTACATTAGGCGAAATGCTACCGCCGCAAGCCACAACACCCTTGATTTCAGGCAATGACATGCCATACATCATAGCCACCTTTGCTCCGCCCGAAAAGCCGCAAAGGTAGATGCGCTTTTCATCGGCATTGCGCTGCGAAACAGCCTCGTTTAACAATGCCGACACTATGTTGCTGGTTTGCGAAGCCGATTGTCCGTTGTGCAAGTCGTTGCTGCCTATCAACAAATATTTGTATTCCGATGCCAACTGTGCATATTCCTTTACAGGAATCTGGCCTTGAGCGTGCGGATCGAAGAAGATTATCACTGGAAGTTTCTGTCCGTCGGCCTGTGGCACGTATGCCGAGTAATAGATTGATGTGTCGGCTGCACAGGCGCATTTTTCAATGTTGGCTGTGAAAAAATGAACAAAGAAGATTTGGAAAAATATTGGTACAGATATTGCTGGTACAGAGTACGATGCTGCAACTGTTAATATGGGCGACGCATGGAAAATGCCAAATGAGGCACAATGTAAGGAACTTATTTACGAGTGTGAGTGGACTTGGACAGAACTTAATGGTGTTAATGGATACCAAGTAGTTGGTAAGAATGGTAACTCTATATTCCTTCCTGCTTCTGGTTTGAGAGGTGCAGGCGATGTTGTCAACAATGATAAAATCGGTGGATTTTGGTCGTCAACTCTTTGTGAAGCTCCTGAGACATCTGGAGATTTCGCTATGCATTTGAATTATTATTCTGAATCTCATGCAGTTGAGAAGGGTGGTCGTGGATATGGTCGTACTATTCGTGCTGTCGCAAAATAATAAGATAGCGTTTTGAAAATTTAAGTATAGCCTCTGCCTAAGTGGCAGATGGCTATATTTTTATATACATTGATAATCTGCCTATGAATAACGAACAAAAAATAAGAGATTTAGAAACTCAAATGTCGATTATGAAGACGGTCATTGAGCAACTTACTAATTGTGTTGGATCTGAATTTGAAGAGAGAGAAACATTTTCTGATCGTTGTGGATATGCAGAAGGACTTTGTAGACGGCGCTCTGGGCACCAAGGAAGCCGTTGCCATCGTCCCCGCCGCTGTAGAGAAAATCCGCAGCTTTGACG
>CALABN010000355.1 GCA_937885735.1 uncultured Bacteroidota bacterium
TCGCAAACCAAACTATCAAACTGATGCTCAAGAAAGGCATTCAGGTGCTCAACTCGAACATTCTGATACTAGGCTTCACGTTCAAGGAAAACTGCCCGGATGTGCGCAACACCAAGGTGTTCGACATTGTCAAATCCCTCAAGGAGTACAATCTCAACCTTGCCATTTACGACCCATGGGCCAATGCCGACGTTGCCAAGCGTGAGTATGGCATCGACATAGTCAACCAGTTGCCAGACAGAAAGTTTGATGCCGCCATTTTGGCCGTATCGCATAAGGAGTTTGCAGACATCAATGTTGAATCAGTATTGAATACCAACCACATATTATACGACGTCAAAGGATTCCTGCCAAAGGATAAAGTTGACGGACGTCTATAATATGGTGGCAAAGGAAAGTCGAAAAACGAATCAAAAGAACACAATAGCCGTATATTGTAAAACATTTAAGAATTAAGAGCCAATGGCCAACGGCTAACAGCCAAAGTCTAAAGTTAACAAATCAACGAATCAACACTTTATGTTCTTCAACATTGCAATATCGTTCTTGACAGCATTCATTACAACGTTGCTGGCTTACAGTTTGGTTTTGAGACTGGCTGTAAAGTACAACATCGTTGATAATCCGGATGCTCGTAAACTGCAGCGGACACCAGTCCCTGTACTTGGCGGTTTGGCAGTGTTTTTCGGAATTTTTGCCACTTCGGTTCTCACCTACCTGGGCTTAGTCGATAATGGTGATATTGAAGGAATATTTTTAGCAATGTTTATTATGTTGGTTGTTGGCATCACTGACGACATACGCGATATTTCACCTACCTTGCGCTTCATCCTAGAAATAGCCGTAACGCTGTTCCTTATGTACAGGGTGGGCATTCGCATTGGCAGTTTCTACGGAATGTGGCATTGGGGTGTCATTCTTTCACCTTGGATATATGTTCCGTTGACGATTGTCGCCTCTGTCGGCATTATCAATTCCATCAATCTTATTGATGGTGTCGATGGTTATTCGTCGGGATTTGGAAATATGGCCTGTCTTGTGTTCGGCGCAATGTATTGGTACATTGGCAATCAGGTTATGGCCATATTGGCATTTTCCATTGCAGGCGCCTTGATACCGTTTTTTCTGCATAATGTGTTTGGCAAGACATCAAAAATGTTCATTGGCGATGGTGGCACCCTGATGTTGGGAACGGCAATGTCTGTCTTTGTCCTCGACCTTTTCACGTCTGATTCTGTCGCTAGTCTTCAGTTGCAGTCGCGAGGCCTTTGTCTGGCCGCATTTGCATTGGCGGTGCTTGCCATTCCTGTCTTCGACACTCTGCGTGTAATGTCAACCAGAATATTGAAGGGCCATTCCCCTTTCCGTCCCGACAAGACTCACCTGCACCACCTTTTCATTGAAATGGGTTTTTCGCACGTGGGCATTTCTGTCGGTCTCATTACCCTTGATTTCCTGATTGTTGCCATTTGGTTCATTGCCTATAGATGCGGAGCATCTATCAATCTCCAGTTGCATATTGTCGCCATTCTCGCATTTCTCATCACATTCGTTTTTTATCCGTTTGTCAAGTTCCATCAAAAGCGCAACACTAGTGTTTACAGGTTGTTGTTGCGTATTGGCAAGGCATCGCACTTAGAGCGTAAAGGCTTTTGGGCTTGGATGCGGAAAGTGATGGATAAGAAGGTGGATAATAGGGAAAATAGAAAAAGACGGAGAAAGTTACGTCGTAAGAAATAGCCCGATTCTTTTGGGAAAGCATTTGAACAACAGTTTTTCAATTTGTTGGAAATGTCAGACAACTCATCAAATAACAAACGGATAGCAAAAAATGCCTTTTTGTTATACATACGAATGGCATTTATCCTTTTAGTAAATCTCTACATAAGTAGAGTTGTCCTGAAAGCGTTAGGTGTTGAAGATTTTGGTATTTATAATGTTGTCGGTGGTTTAGTGACAATGTTTGGATTTTTAAATTCCTCAATGACTTCTGCCACACAACGATACTTGACATTCGAATTAGGCAAGGATGACAAGAACCGTTTGTCATCGGTTTTCTCAACAAGTATTCAAATTCATTTGCTGATAGCAGTCATAGTAGTAATTCTCTCGGAAACAATTGGTCTTTACTTCTTGTACAACAAGTTGCAAATTCCGGCCACACGTTTATCTGCCGCATTTTGGGTATTGCATTGTTCTACTATAATATTGGCTATAAAGACAATAATCGTTCCGTACAATGCAACAGTTATAGCACACGAAAAAATGAATGTGTACGCGGTACTATCTATTATTGAAGTTTTTCTGAACCTCGGAGTGGTTTTGCTTTTGAATTATTTTAATGCCGACAAATTGAAAATTTATGCAGTGCTTCTAATAGCGGTCCAAGTGGTAATAATTGCAGGCTATTTTTTTTATTGTCGATTGAATTTTGAAGAGACAAAATACAACAAAGCATTCAACAAACCTCTATTTAAGGAAATGTGCAGTTTTGCGAGTTGGAGTTTGTTCGGTAATTCAGCAGCCATGCTGATGTCGCAGGGACAAAACATTCTGCTAAATATGTTTTTTGGCCCTATAGTAAACGCGGCACGTGGAATAGCGGCACAGGTAAGTAGCGCTGTTAAGCAGTTCGCGTTTAGTTTTCAGACAGCCATTAATCCGCAGATAACCAAAACTTATGCATCTAACGATTTAAGCAGAATGCATTTGTTGATGTTCAGCAGTGCAAAATTCTCCAGTTTTTTATTATTGGCAATAATACTTCCTGTTATTGTTGAAGCACCTTATATTTTGTCTTTGTGGTTGGAAACGATACCCGACAATACTGTTGTTTTTGTTAGAATTGTATTGTGTACAGCGTTGATAGGACCTATGGCAAATCCATTGATGATAGGTATTCAAGCAACCGGCAAAATCAAGATCTATCAAGGTGTTGTTGGTGGATTGTTATTGCTGATATTGCCAGTTTCGTATATGTTTTTAAAACTCGACTTTCCTGCATATTCCGTTTTTGTTGTAGAATTATTATTTGAGTTAATAGCACAGATTGCACGTTTATTTATAGGAAGGAATAAACTTGGGTTGTCAGTGTTGGAATATATGCAGAAAGTAGTGCTTAATATATTTCTAGTGGGAATCTCAACATTCATACCATTATTGCTTATTCATTACCAAATGAATTATGGATTCTTGCGGATAGCGATAGTTTCGATAGGATCTGTTGTCTTTATATCTATTTCTGCTTATTTTGTTGGACTTTCAAAAGACGAAAAAGATTTTGTGAGAATAAAAATAGATAATATCCTGAAATCCAAATCATAAAAGGTACTATGCTCAGAATAAAATGTTACTACTGCAATTGCAAAAATTTTGGAGATAGGTTAAATACCTTAATTTTAGAAAAATTTTTAGGTACAAAGATATGTTGGTCTCCGTATGAAAAAGCAACAATAATCGGAATAGGATCAATTATTGAGGCCATTTTAAGAAAAAATGACAAAAGGGCATCGAATAGTGGGGATGTGTATTGTTTCTCGTCTGGGTTTGCCAAGAAAGAGCAGATAACAGATTTAGCATCAACACAAAAGCCTTCGTTATTAAGACCAGTTAAATATTGGGCATTAAGGGGGTTGAAAACGAAACAACTATTGATAGACTATGGGCTTTTATCTAATGATGAAAATGTTGTATTAGGAGATGGAGGACTATTAGCATCATTCTTGTTAGATAAAATGCCAATCAAAAAGTATAAGGTTGGTATAGTTCCCCATGAAGCGGAAAAGAGTTACAAGATATTCTCCGACTTAAGAAAAATTATTCCTAATAGCGTAATTTTGAATGCCCGTGAAGATCCATTAAAGTTTATGCGACAAATCGCAGAATGCGAGACCATAATATCAACGGCAATGCATCCTCTGATAGTTTCAGATTCTTTAGGCATTCCAAATTTATGGATAAGATTGGATTCAAATAAATCTGTCACCGACTTGTTTAAGTTTGAAGATTATTATTCTGTTTATGGATTAGAAAAAAGACCATTGTCAATTAATGATGTTGATTCTCAGATATATTATAGAATAATAGAGTCGTATAATATTCCAAAGACAAAAGTAGAAAACATAAAAAACGATTTAGTAGTGTCAATAAGTAATTTGGCTGAAACATTAAGGGGACAATACGGCACTTTGAATAAAGAATATAGAAGATTCATTTGGTATGAATTGTTTGTTTTGCTTCCCAGTGAGATATTCATTCACTTTCCCAAACGTTGTATATATAGGATATTGAGGTATGTTAAACAGATAAAAAACTCATAGATGTTGGTGTCGTGCCTTATATGAAACTTTTCATATTGTTGCTTTTTCTGGTCAATCCAATGTTGGCAATTGTTTTGACTTTGTTGTGTGTTCTCTCTCATAATAGCGATGATATCGGTGCGCAAAGTGTAAAAATGTTTATGCTGGAAATAGCAATATATCTTGCGTTGCTAAACACCACAAAAGAACTAAGTGGAGATTTTTTGAATTATTGTGAGGATTACCTGCTAGCCAATAGTTTCAGTTTACAAAGTTTTTTACTTTTCAAGGACAAAGAGCCTGTTTTTTATTTCTTTATGTGGCTTTTTAGTTCTATTTCTGATGGCAATTGGCCAATTTTTGTATTCTTTTTTACTTTAGTCAATTATTGGGTCGTTTTTGAGGCGCTTTTGATAATTGCGAAAAGAATAAATGTTTTATGTTCTGATTTAGTTGTAATTATTGTTTTTTACGCTTTCTTTTTCCAAAATTTTGCAATGATAAGCAATGCGGTTAGGCAATGTATTTCGCAGTCATTTGCTTTATTGTTCTTCGCTTATTTGTATTTCGAAAAAAAACGCAAATGGTTTTTGGCAATAATTTCTGTTTTTATTCATAGTGCCTCTATTCCAATTTTGGCGGTTGGAATGATACCTGTTATAAATAACAGGTTCTCTATCAAAAGATTATTTGTCGTTGTGGCGGTGACATTGGTGTCTGCTTTGTTCATCTTTAAAATTTCGGCATTTGATAGTATTCCATTCATCGGATATATTTTTTCTAGGCTTGATAATGAAGACCAATTAACAGGAGCAGATAGTTGGCAAGTGAACGAAGGCATTAGTTCACAATATTTAATTATGCTTTTTTTCTTGGTGTGTATGATACTATTTTATTACCGTAAAATGTGGAGAGAAAATGAGAATTATGATTATGGATTGCTTAATATTAGTGCTATTCTAATTATTGCATTGTTGTTCTGGCATTTTTCTGGCGCATTTTTCTTATGTATGAGGTATCAATTCTATTTATATACATTACAAATAGTTCCTATTTTAATGGCATATCAGAAAATAAATTGTTCAGTAAAAAGTTATATGCGACCATTAATTAGCATATCCTTACCAGTTTATTTTTATTATTATTTAGGGAACGGTTTTTACAAGTATATAACATGTACTGATGCAATGTTATGGCCAGTTTTACGATATATTTGTGAATGGCATTTATAATTAAATGTTTTATTGCATGGGTAAATTATTAATATTTCATCCTATTATAGCGCCTTATAGAATAAACTTCTTTAATGGATTAACAGAGGCATTTGAAACAATGGTTTGTTTGACCATGAAAAATATGCCTAACCAAACGTTCGATTATTCAAAAATTGAGGAGCAGTTCCATTTCGCCCCAACTTATCTTACTAGAAAAACACTCAAAATACAAAGAGGCATATTCTCCACCATACGAGAATTCAATCCTGATGTGGTGTTGGTGTCAGAGTGTGGCATCGTTTCTGTTTTTGCTATTGTCGCTCGATTCCTATTCCGTAAGAAATACGCAATAGTTAGTATTGTTGACGATAGTTATAATATGGTTGCCGAGAATAATTATTTTTCGTGGTCGCATAAAATTGCAGAAAAAATATTGTTTCCTTTTTTTGACAATATTATTTGTGTAGAACCAAGAGTGGTTTCTCATTTCCAGAGACTTTATGGAAAGGGTATATGCTTCCCGATTATTGTAGATGAAACAGAATCGCTTCGTAGATATGGTAAAATACTGCCGATTAGTGAAACCTATGTTCGGAATTATGGGTTGCAAGGCAAAAAAGTACTATTATTCGTAGGAAGATTGGTCGAACTAAAAAACATACAAATGGTAATACCAGTATTTAGACGTTTAGAGAGTGCTGATATTCGTTTTGTACTTGTAGGTTCGGGGGACTACGAAGATCAATTGAAGAATTTGGCGCAAGGTGATGATAGGATAATTTTTGTTGGCAGAAAGGAAGGTGACGAACTTTACGCATGGTATAATATTGCATCTTGTTTTGTACTTGCATCTTATCAAGAAGCGTTTGGTGCAGTAACCAATGAGGCTCTTCTTGGAGGCTGTTGGTGTTTGGTATCGGAAAAAGCAGGTAGCAATTGCTTGATAGAGGATGGGAAAAATGGTTTTATATTTGATCCTCACAATTCTTCTGTGTTCGAAGAAAAGTTAAGGTTATCTTTGCAAAATAGTGTAGCAGTTCAACTGCCTTTGTGCGCAAGAAAAAGTTTGATGCAATGTAGTTTTAACGATATGTTGTCAAATGTTATTAAAGAATTGCAGAAGTCAACTAACAACTAATTCGGGAAATGTCTGAAAAACCACACATTCTCTTCATCGCCCCATTCCCCCCGCCAATTCATGGCGCAAGTATGGTGAGCCAACTTATACGCGACAGCAAACTCATCAATCAGGAATTCGAATGCTACTATGTTAGCAATTCGCCCGCGCGTTCGGTTTCAAACATTGGCAAATTCTCGTTATCCAAAGTTTTCTGTCTGACAAGGGAGTTCCTTTCAATTTTCTGGATTTTGCTTACACGCCGTGTCGATGTCTGCTATCTGGCCATAACCTGTGCGGGGCACGGGTTCCTTAAGGATGCGCCATTTGTATTGCTCTGCAAACTGTTTGGCAAGCGTATTGTCATTCATCAGCACAACAAGGGTATGAGCAAATGTGTTGACAGGTTGCCTTATCGTTGGCTTATGCCTTTGGTCTATCGTAATGCCAAAGTAATTCTGCTGTCGTGGTTGCTCTATCCCGATGTCGAAAAAGTGGTGAAACGCAGTCAGGTCCTTATCTGCCCCAATGGCATTCCGCAGACCAATTCATTGGCTATTGAGCGCCACAATGCAGTTCCTCGGTTGCTATTTCTTTCCAACCTTATAGAGTCGAAAGGAGTATATGCCTTGCTTGATGCTTGCAAACTGCTTAACGATAAAGGCCTGTCGTTTGCGTGCGATTTCATAGGTGCCGAGTCCAAGGAAATTTCGGCTTCGGTTTTCCAGAATGCAGTGGCGGAGCGTGGTCTCGATGGCGTGGTCGCATATCACGGCAAAAAATATGGTGCCGACAAGGATGCCTTTTGGCGTAATGCCGATATTTTCGTTTTCCCTTCGTATAAAGAAGCGTTTGGTCTAGTCAGTTTGGAAGCCATGCAATATCAGTTGCCAATAGTCACAACCGATGAGGGCGGGATACCCGATGTAGTGCAGGACGGCGTAAACGGCCTTGTTTGTGAACGGCAAAATGCCGAATCGTTAGCCTTGGCAATAGAAAGACTTTTGCAAGATGGTGAATTGCGCAAGCGGTTGGGCAAAAAAGGCTACGAGTTATATTTGCAGAAGTTTACAGTTGAGGTGTTCGAACGTAACTTGCGTGATATATTATCGAAAATACTAAACCAAAAATGTATAAAGTAAAACTAACTATAGCACCAAGCGAGATTCATATTAATCGGCAAATGCCACAAGGCGGATTTGTATGGGATAATTGTGAATTTCACATCAATGACAATACAAGTGAAGCCGATTTTTGGGTGGTTTGCTATCAACGCTTGCCAAACAAGATGGAACAATGCTTGGTTGCACCCGAAAACACCATATTTGTCACATGGGAACCCGATTCGGTTTGGCATTTCTCAAAAGGGTTTCTCAATCAGTTCGGGAAGGTCATTTCATGTCAGCAAAATCTAAAACATCATAATGTAGTCTATGACCAGCCAGGTTTGGGATGGCATATAGGAATGGTTAGGCATAATGGCATAAATGTTTACAACAAAGACTACGACTATTTAAGCACCAGTCACCCGCAAAAGACAAAACTCATATCGGTCATTTCGAGCAATAAGGCATTTACACAAGGACACCGTGAGCGCATCGAGTTTGTCAAAAAACTCAAGCAACACTATGGCGATTCCTTGGATGTTTTCGGTCGTGGCATTCGCGATTTTGATGACAAATGGGCTGTGATAGCGCCATACAAATATCATATATCTCTTGAGAATTGTGCCATTCCGTACTATTGGTCGGAGAAACTTGCCGATTCATTTTTGGGCAATGCTTTCCCGTTCTACTACGGTTGTACTAATGTCGGCGATTTCTTCAGCCCAAATTCATATCGAACAATAGACATCCTCAATCCAGAGCAGGCAATCAAAATAATAGATCAGGCTATCGCTGATGATTTGGCAGACAAGTGTGCCGACGCTGTTGAGCAATCGAAACAATTAGTCCTTAACCAATACAACTTTTTTAGCCTAATCAGCAAACACATTGCCACAATGAACGTAGAAGCACCAAAACAATTGGTCACAATTAAAGACGATTTGTCGTTCGTTGACGCCAGAAAGTTTTTTATGATGGTGCATCGTACTATTGGCAGTTTTGTTTTTAAAATGCGTAATTAATATGGCAGTCAAAGAGTTTTCTGTACTCACATCAATATATTACAAGGAGAACCCCGAATGGCTTCGGGAAGCCTTGGATAGTGTTTTTGCGCAGACATTGCAACCTACAGAATTCGTACTTGTCAAAGATGGCCCATTAACAAACGAACTTGAATCGGTGCTTGCCGAGTATATACAGAAACACCCCATTTTTAAAGTGATACAAAATGAAACGAATTTAGGATTGGGGCTTGCTTTGCAAAAGGGAGTTGAAGCGTGCAGTAACGAGATTATCGCGCGAATGGATACTGACGATATAATACCTTCATATAGGTTTGAGAAAGAATATGATGCAATCGAGAAAGGCAACGATGTTGTTAGTTGTTGGTCTCAAATATTTGTCGGTGACACCAATAATGTTGTGGCAGTTAAAAAACGTCCTGAATATCATGCGGAATTGGTGAAGTTGGCACACAAACGCTCGCCCATATGTCATGCAGGTACAATGTTCAGAAAAAGTGCAGTTTTAAAAGCAGGCAATTACCAGCATTGCCCATTAAATGAGGATTATCATCTTTGGATTAGAATGATAATGAGTGGCGCAAAGTTTTATTGTGTTCAAGAGGTCTTGTATTTTGTGAGGACCAATCCAGAGCAAATATCAAGAAGAGGGGGAATGAAATATCTTGTTACTGAACTTAAGTCTTTTGTTGAGTTTAAGAAGATGGGATTTTATACATATAAGGATTTAGCATTAAATTCAGCAATCAGAATAATGGCAAGACTGTCACCGCGCAAATTGCGTGTATCCATTATGAAAAAAGCGTGGAAACATAAAAGTGTTTAATTTGTTCAAAAAAAGTGTCATGAATAGTAGCAAACAGTATAGTCTGACATATAGAATCTTACGCAAATTAGGTTTCAACTACTCCGAGACAGAATATGGGCAAGTCTCATTTTGGAACGTCGTGAAACGTTTTTTTGGCAATATGAGACGAAAAAGATTAAGCAATATGATGGATTGGGCAATATTGGAACCATTTGCGCCTCGCAATCTTAGACCAAAGATATTAAGGAAAATTGGTTGCAATGTGGGACGCAATGTTTTCATAGGCGATTTTGTCCGTATCGACTTGCAACATGCGAGTATGATTACTATTGGTGATTATACTCATATAACTTCAGGTTGCCGTTTATTGTGTCATCAACGTGATTTGACCAATTACAGGGTAGGCGATAATGCCGCAGATTTGGGATATAAAAAAGGCAACATAACAATTGGCAGGGGCTGTATGATTGGAATGGAAACAATGATTATGCCAGGAGTAACAATTGGCGATGGCGCAATTATCGGAGCACATTCATTGGTGACAAAGGATATTCCTGCATGGACAATTGCGACAGGCGTTCCTGCACGAGTTGTAAAACAAGTCCCAAACAAAGAATCAGATGAACATCCTAACCTTTGATATAGAAGAGTGGTTCCACATTCTCGATTTTGAGGAAACACGAAACGAGGAACAATGGAAAACATACGAAGTGCGCATATACGAAAATGTAGAACGTATATTCCGCATATTGGAAGAGACAAACACCCAAGCCACGTTTTTCATCATAGGCTGGTTAGCCAAGACCTATCCCGATTTGGTTAAGCGTATAGCGAGTCGCTATCAGATAGGTAGCCACACAATGAATCATCAGCTCATTTGGCAACAGACGCCAGACGAGTTCCGTGAAGACGTGTCGTCAAGCGTGAAGTTTCTTGAAGATTTGACAGGGCAGAAAGTTACAGCATTTCGTGTGCCAGGTTTTTCAATTCGTGAAACTGAAGGTTGGGCGTTTGAGACATTGGCCGAATTGGGCATAACAACTGATTGTTCAGTGTTCCCCGCTCATCATGCGCATGGTGGCATGCCATCATACAGCAAGCCAGTGCCAAGCATAATAAGTTATAAAGACATACAAATCAAAGAGTTTCCAGTTTCGACAAAAATATTGGCAGGACATCATATAATATTTTCTGGCGGTGGTTATTTCCGTTTGTTGCCATATCCGCTCATTAAAAAATGGAGTTCTGAGCAAGACTATCTGCTATCATACATTCATCCGCGCGATTTGGACGCAGGTCAGCCGATGCTAAAAGGATTGCCGATGAAGCGCAAGTTCAAGTCGTATGTAGGATTAAAAAGTGCCGAGCGCAAACTCACACGTTATCTGACCGATTTCCAATTCACTGATGTCGCCACAGCCGTCAGCAATATTGATTGGTCAATGGCACCAATAGTCAGATTGTAAGCAGGCTACGCACAACGCGCAAATTCACCTTTCAAATTTGTATAAATTTGATGGACAAGGTATAAGCCACAAGACATAAGTGAATGCGCAGAACTAAGCGCCTTTCGTGCAAATTCGTGTAATTCGTGGTTAATGAAGTAACGGTTTGAAACGAATACATTGCCCAACGTCCAACATCTTTCGTCCAACATCTTTTGTCATTAATTTCACCTTTCACCTTTCAAACTTGTAATTTGCCTCTCGTCTTTAGTCTTTTGACTTGAGTCTCCGTCTTATAGGTTCGTTTTTTTAAAAAAATTGCTTTCTTTGCGCCGATTTTCAAACCAAAAGGAGAATTCTAATGCAAAAGAATCTTGTAATTGTCGAGTCCCCTGCGAAGGCAAAAACTATCGAAAAGTTTTTAGGACAAGACTATATGGTGACATCCAGCTACGGTCACATTCGCGATTTGGCTAAAAAAGGATTCGGTATCGACATCGAGAATCAATATAAACCCGAATACGAAATATCGTCCGACAAGAAAAAACTGGTGGCCGATTTGAAAAAAGCCGCAAAAGATGCAGAAGTAGTGTGGCTCGCATCCGATGAGGACCGTGAAGGAGAAGCAATAGCATGGCATTTGTACGAAGTGCTTGGGTTGAAAGACAAGACAACAAAGCGTATCGTATTCCATGAAATAACAAAAACTGCCATTCTGAATGCAATTGAGAATCCGCGAGGAATCGACATCAATCTGGTCAACGCCCAGCAGGCGCGCCGTGTCCTCGACCGTTTGGTCGGCTTCGAATTGTCGCCAGTCCTTTGGAAGAAAGTCAAGCCGTCATTGTCGGCTGGACGAGTGCAGTCAGTTGCAGTCCGTCTGATAGTTGAGCGTGAACGCGAAATACTTGACTTCAACCCCGAGCCATCATACAGGGTGCTTGGATTGTTCAACAGCGATTCACTCAAACTTGGCAACGACCTGAAAACCGAACTGAACCATAAGTTTGGCAACGAGACCGAAACAACACAGTTCCTCGAGCATTGCAAAGATGCCACGTTCACCGTTTCCGACATCTCGCAGAAACCAGCCAAACGAACACCAGCGCCTCCATTCACAACATCAACATTGCAGCAAGAGGCAAGCCGCAAATTCGGCTTCTCGGTTTCACAGACAATGGCGCTCGCACAGCGTCTGTACGAAGCAGGTAAGATAACCTATATGCGTACCGATTCTGTCAATCTTTCCGATGCGGCTATAAATGCGGCATCAAAAGAAATTACCGAGCAGTTTGGTGAAAAATACCTGAAAGTGCGCCATTACAAGACAAACACAAAGGGTGCACAAGAGGCTCACGAGGCCATTCGCCCGTCGTACCTCGATAAGCCGACCATCACAGGAAACGCCAACGAAAAACGTCTTTATGAATTGATCTGGAAACGTACCATCGCATCGCTTATGGCCGATGCCGAAATGGAAAAGACAACCATCAACCTGAACGTTTCCGATTCAAAATACCAGTTCGTGGCACAAGGTGAAGTGATTAAATTCGACGGATTCCTTAAAGTTTACATCGAGTCAACCGACGACGAAGACGAGGATTCGGGCAAGACAATCCTGCCAAAACTTGCAGTAGGGCAGAAACTCGATTATTCATCAGTAACCGCCACCCAGCGTTTCTCGTTGCACCAGCCACGATACACTGAGGCCACACTCGTCCGCAAATTGGAAGAGCTGGGCATCGGCCGTCCGTCAACCTATGCGCCAACCATCACAACCATCCAGAACCGCGAGTATGTTGTCAAGGAAGACAGGCCAGGAGCTGAACGCGAGTATAAGATGATTACGCTCAAAGGCGGAAAGATAAAGTCCGAAGTCAAGACCGAAACCTATGGCGCCGAGAAAGGAAAACTCTTCCCAACCGACATAGGTATGATAGTGAACGACTATCTGGTCGAAAACTTCCCGTCAATCCTCGATTTCAACTTCACTGCCGAAGTCGAGAAGGAATTCGACGACATAGCAGAAGGAAATATCGTTTGGCAGCAGATGATAGACAAATTCTACCATCCTTTCCACGATACCATAAGCCATGCGCTGGAAGTTACAGGCCGCAAAAACGGAGAACGCCAGGTTGGCATTCATCCTGAAACAGGAAAGCCAGTCATTGTGAAAGTCGGGCGTTACGGCCCAATGGCGCAGATTGGCACTAACGAGGAAGACGAGAAGCCTCAATTTGCCGCATTGCGTCGCGACCAGCATATTGAAACCATAACACTAGAGGAAGTGCTCGACTTGTTTAAGTTGCCACGTCAGTTAGGCGAGTTCGAGGGCAAGGTTGTCACCGCCGCCATCGGCCGATTCGGTCCATACGTGCGACACAACAATTCGTTCTACTCGCTCAAGAAGAACATTGACGATCCGTACTCTGTAACATTGGAGCGTGCCATCGAACTCATCACCGAGAAGCGTGAGGCAGAGAAAAACAAGGTCATAAACGTATTCGCGACAGCCGAAGGCGAGATGCAGGTCCTAAATGGATTCTACGGTCCGTATATTGCCTTCAACGGCAAGAACTACCGCATAGCCAAAGGCACCGACGCAAAGTCGTTGACACAGGCAGATTGCGAAGAGATAATCAAGAACAGCGTTGACAAACCCGCCAAAAGGCGCACAAAGAAGCAATGATTCTTAGCGAAGACATAAGTCAGTATTTCAACACACAACGGCCCGAAAATCTGAGGCAGTTCAGCGTGCAGGAAGGATATTTGGGCGTTCAGCTCTTCGAAGAACCGGATTTGACAAAGTCGATTGATGCCGACGTTGCCATCATTGGCCTCGATGAGACACGCAGTGCTTATCCGTTGCCATATGTATCGAAGGCTGACAATGTCCGTTACTGGCTTTATCAACTTGCATCGTTCGGCAATCTGAAAGTCGCCGATTTTGGCAACTTGATATTGGGCAATTCGCCGTCAGACACATATCACGCCGTTGAATATATCACCGAGTCGTTGGTTGGTGCAGGTATCATACCTATATATATAGGAGGTTCCCACGACTTGACATTGCCAGTGGTCCGTGGCTTGCAAAAAGTCCGCAAGACAGTCGAGTTCGGACTCATTGACTCTTGTTTCGATATTCTTAATGTCGAGGGCATCACTTCGCGGTCATATCTTGCCGAATTGTTCAAGAAAAACAAGAAGAAGGTGTTTGGCAACATCATAGGCTACCAGACATATTTTACAACGCAGAAGCAGTCCGATGCATTGGACAAATGCAATGTGAGCAAATACAGGTTGGGAATAGTCCGCCAACAGTTGGGCGAAATGGAGCCAGTTCTTCGCGACTGCGATTTCGTATCATTCGATGCAGGCGCTGTCCGCCAAGCCGATATGCAGGCGTCACATCAGCCGAGCCCCAACGGATTATATACCGAGGAGGCATGTCAATTGGCGTCGTATGCAGGTTTGAGCGATAAGTCGAAAGCGTTTGGGATATTCGGGGTTATGTCAAAAAACACGCCTTTGGATATTTCCGCTCATTTGTCGGCACAAATAATTTGGCATTATATATGCGGTTTGTCGCAACGTGAAAAGGACTATCCGGCATGCGGTTTGGACAAGTACAAAAAGATTTTTGTCAAGTTTGATGCCTCTGATAATGACATTGTGTTCTATCAAAACCTTCAAAACGACCGTTTTTGGATGGAAATTCCTAAAAAAGATGGTAAAAATTGTATCATCGTCTCATGCTCGAAAAAAGATTATATGTCGTTGGTTAATAACGAAATACCCGAACGAATAAAAAGGGCATTGATGCTATATGGCATCTAATTAATTGCCGTTCGTCTAAATATTAACAGTAAATTGTTAGCATCGATTATTGTTTGTGGATTTTTTATTTAATTTTAGCCCCATTCTATAGAGTAGTGAAGTCATTTATGAATAGCCGGCGTTTATTGACCGTAATATTATGTACTATAGCATGTGTCGCAACTGCGCAGACAGAGAATTTTTCTAGTCTGAACATGTTTAACTACATGTATTACAACCCAGGCTACGCAGGTGACGGCAACGAGATAGAGACAAAGGGTTTAGTCCGCAGTCAATGGTTGGGATTCGATGGAGCGCCAACTACCTATACAGGCAGTATTGATTCTCCATTTAAGTTATTTGGAATAAAAAATGGTGTCGGTTTCACATTTATTAAAGATATAATTGGCAATTTTCAAAACACTGGGCTAAATTTTTCGTATGCATACCGACGCCAGATGATGCAGGGTGAAGTTGGTTTTGGCGCAGGTGTTAGTGCGGTGAATCAGGCATTGAGTGGTTCTTGGGTTTTCCCTGACGGTGGTTCATACGACCCATGGGTGCCACAAAATATGGATGACAAGCCTTGGTTCTTTGACATGAATTTGGGATTCTACTATAGCTCGGACAACGTTTATTTGAGCTGCTCAATGCGTAATTTGTTTGAAAGTAAAGTCAAGTATGCAGCATCTGCTGAAGGCGCTGAGGTCAAATCAGATGCCAATGCCCGTCAGTTGTTTGTGGGTGCTGGATATGAATATCAGTTGAGCAATCCATTGTTCTCGATCAAGCCTAATTTGTTCATGGCAACGGATTTTGCAACAACTTCTTTCGCTTTGTCTGGCATAGTGAAGTATAATGACAAAGTATTTGGCGGAATTTCATACAAACCTATAGATGCCATTATATTTTTAGCAGGTTTTTCACTACCTTCGGGTATTGAAGTCGCAATTTCTTACGATTTGACCACTAGTAGTATAATAAAATACAGCTCTGGTTCGTTGGAATTTATGGTAGGATATAATTTTTATTTGGATAAGGATAAGGACAATCGAAAATATAAGAGTGTCCGATTCTTATAATTTTTTGGATTTTATATTTTTTTTGTGGAATTTTATTGTGTGAAAATAAATACAGTTGGGATATGAAAAAATTGGCTTATTTGAGTGTCGTGTTGCTGATGATTTCGGGTTGTGGCTCGAGTGGGGGCAACGGCGAGTTGGTCGGCGTCCAAGACAGATCGGCTAGTTATAGCGCGCCACCGTTTGGTATGGTATTGGTGCCTAAAGGCAGTTATCGTATGGGCCCCAGCGATCAGGATGTTCCTTGGGCAACTACTGCTCAGGCAAAAACAGTTTCTGTACCTGCTTTTTGGATGGATGAAACGGAAATAACAAATAATGAATATAGACAATTCGTGTTTTGGGTCCGAGATTCGTTGGCTTATAGAATGTTAGGCGAACAGATCGACGCTTATTTCATTTCTGAAGACATGTACGGTGAGCCTATTGACCCTCCTTTTATCAATTGGGAAGAGCCAATTAATTGGACTGGAGAAGAGGAAAGAACCATTTTGGAAGACTTGTACTATCCAGAGCACGAAAGATTTTATGGCCGTCGTGATGTTGACACGCGCAAGTTGATCTATGACTATTTTTGGATTGACTACAAGCAAGCTGCACAAAAGTTTACTTTTGAGAATGAGAATCGCCGTCATTACAATGAAAAGACCGGTCAGTACGATGGTGAAATATACAATTTGGAAGGCAAACGAGTTCCAATTAAAGACCGTTCATCTTTCATTATGCACGACAAAGTAAATGTCTACCCTGACACTTTGTGCTGGATAGGTGATTTGTCATATTCTTATAATGAACCGATGACGAAAATGTATTTCTGGGCTCCAGCATACGATAATTATCCTGTTGTTGGTGTTAATTGGAAACAAGCATCTGCTTTCTGTATTTGGAGAACAAACTTGATGAACAATTTTTTGACAAGTGTTGGGGAGCCATTTGTGCAGGATTACAGATTGCCTATCGAAGGTGAATGGGAATATGCTGCACGAGGTGGAAACGATTTGGCAGTTTACCCTTGGGGTGGACCTTACACTCGTAACGATAAAGGTTGCTTCTTGGCAAACTTCAAGCCTTTGCGTGGTGACTATCTAGACGATGGTGGCTTGTATACTGTTGAGGTTGCAATTTATGAAGCTAATGATTTCGGCTTGTATGATATGGCAGGCAACGTTGCTGAATGGACAAGTTCTGCTTTTGATGATAGCGGTTATTCTTTCACTCATGACTTGAGTCCAGACTATAAGTATAATGCACTCCCTGACGATCTGCCTGTTATGAAGAGAAAAATTGTAAGAGGTGGTTCTTGGAAAGATATAGCATATTATTTACAGAATGGAACTAGAACTTACGAATACCAAGATTCAGCTAAATCTTATATTGGTTTCCGTTGCGTAAGACCTTATATGGGTCCAGACGAAACTGGAGCAACTTCAAAAGTTTATTAATCTAATTTGCAAACTATTAAATGATATAAAACTATGATGAGTATTGCGGAATTATCCCAGACCAAAGGATATAAAAACTTTATGAAGTATGTGTATGGATGGGGTGCATCTATTGTGCTTGTTGGTGCATTGTTTAAAATCCAACACTATCCTGGTGCTTCAATAATGTTGATTATTGGTTTGTTGACTGAGGCTTTGATTTTCTTCTTCTCGGCTTTTGAACCATTGGCAGAAGAGTTGGATTGGACTTTGGTCTTTCCACAATTGGCTGGCCTAGAGGATGAAGATGAAGATCCTGCAGCTGCAAAGCCAAGTAGAAAATTTGATAGGGTTCAAGAGCCTGTTATCCCGGCAGTTGGTGGCGCCCCTGTTATGAGTGGTGGTGCAGCAGCAACTGAAGGCGGCGCTCCTATTCAAGGTGGTGTTGCTTATGTAGGTGGTAGCGCTTCTGCATTGGCAAAGTTTGATGAAATGATTGAAAAGGCTGAAATTACTCCAGGCATGTTCGAGAAACTTGGCAAAGGCTTGGCTAATTTGAACAAGACTATCGATCAAATGGGTTCTACTGTTGATGCAAGCATCGCAACTAAGGAATTCGTTGACAAGGTCAAGTCAGCATCTGACTCTGTTTCAAATCTTGGTGAAACTTATAAGAAGTCGACTGAGGCGCTCTCTGCTTCTGTTAGCGTATTGGCAGATTCTTATGCAAATTCTGCACAATCGTTCAATCAGTCTAATGCGCAGGTTGCAGAGGCTTACACTCAATTTGCAAATAAATTGTCTGGCGAATTGAGTTCAGTTGATGGAGCTGGTTCTGAATATGTTCAGAAACTTAGCGGTTTGAATAAGAATTTGTCTGCTCTTAACTCGGTTTATGAGCTTCAACTTCAAAATATGAACAAGCAGGTTGAGTCATCTCAAGAATATTTCAACGGATTGAACAATATGCTTGATAGTATGAACCAAACTGTTGATAACACCAAGAAATTGAATCAAGGTGTTCAACAATTGGAACAAAATGTTGCTTCATTGAACAATGTTTATGGCAACATGCTTTCTTCATTGAATATAAAGTAATTAAAGTATAAGGAGCTATGGGTCACGGCAAGGAAACGCCTAGGCAACAGATGATTGGCCTGATGTACTTGTTCTTAACATGTATGTTGGCTTTGAATGTGTCAAAAGACGTATTGGATTCTTTCGTGTTGGTTAGTGAAAGTTTGGGTAAAACCGTAGATAACTACAAGACAAAGAACCAAAAGGTTTATGACGAGTTCGAAAAACAGTTGACAATTAATGAGAATAAGGTTAGGCCTTGGAAAGAAAAGGCTGATTCATTCAAAGAGTTGACAGATAGCCTTTATAATCAAATTGAAGGTTATAAAAAAGGTTTCATTACGTTGGCAGAAGGATCCAATGTTGAAAATGTAATAAAGGGCGATAGATATGTGCTGGATTCTTTGAACTCTAAGGATAATATTGATTTGGGTGGACAATATTTCATTTTAGAGGGAAGAGGAGAAGCGCTCAAAGCGAAGATTGAAGAGTATCGTGTTGCATCTCTAGCTTTGTTGCCAGAATCCGAAGCCAGTATTATCGATAACATCCAAACTACTTTAAATACTGAAAGCCATACTGATGGCGAAGGTACAATTCACACATGGGAAATGCGTACTTTTGAGCATATCCCAGTTGTTGCTGATATTGTAATGTTGGAGAAGCTAAAAACCGATATCAAGAACGTTGAAACAGATGTCATCAATTATTTGTTTAAGCAAATTAGTGCTGGTGATTTCAAGTTCAACGCTTTGTCCGCAACTGTTATTCCTAATTCAAGTTATGTGATGAGGGGTAACGAATATACGGCAACTGTATTCTTGGCTGCATTTGACTCCACACAGGCTCCTGAAATTTTGGTTGGTTCTTATAAGAAGAATGGTCCAGAAGACTATGAGATGGTTGGAGCTTACGAAACATTGACTGTTACAAAGGGTAAGGGTGTTTATAAGAAAGTAGCATCTTCTTTAGGTGAGCGTAAATGGGGAGGTTTGATTAGGGTTCCTCGTCCTGATGGTACCGTTTCTAGTTATCCATTTGAAGAGGCTTACCAAGTTGCCGAACCAAGTTTGGTTATCTCTCCAACCAAGATGAACGTTTTCTATTATGGTATTGAAAACCCAGTTGCTATTTCTGTACCTGGCATACCTTCTGACAAATTGCGCGTAAGCATTCCTGATGGTGGTGCTACTATTAAGAAGGCTGGCAATGGTTATGAGGTTAAACCTACAAAACGTAGTGGCACTGTCAATGTTTCTGTTTCTGCCGAGATTGATGGTAAGCCAAAGAACATGGGAAGTATGCTTTTCCGTATCAAGACTATTCCTGAGCCAAAGGCTAAGGTAATGGGATATAGCAGTGGTACTATTGAAAAGGCTGTCTTGGGTGCTGCAAGTGGAGTTCAAGCCGATTTGGAGGATTTCGTATTTGACTTGAAATTTAAGATTACCAAATATACTGTGACAACTACTGTCAGTGGCGGTATGACCAAGGAACTTGCTAAAAAAGGTGGTTCTTTTGATAATGAGGTGAAATCATTGATTAAGGGTTTGAAGAATAATCAAAAGCTTATCATAGAGGATATTGAGGCTGTTGGACCTGATGGTGTTCCAAGATCTTTGTCCCCAATAGTGTTTAAAGTTAAATAAATATTGTGTAGTATGAAAAAGTTGTTTTTAATACCAGTATTGTTTGTTGGCTTGTTATATAATGGCAACAAGGCAGAAGCACAAGTTCCAGATAATATATATACTATTGAACATATTCCTGTAAGGAAACCTGTTCCATATAAATTCTTGCGTGAAGCCGATGCTATGTACAGGAAGCGAGTATGGCGTGTAATTGACTTGCGTGAGAAGATCAATCTTAATTTATATTATCCAACTGCACCTATTGATCAGCGATACAGTTTGATTGATTTGTTGTTGTGGGGCATTAACACCGAAGGTTTGACAGCATATAACACTGATGACGACCGTTTTTCTCAACCAATTAGCCGTTCTCAAATTGAAGAAAGATTTGGAGCTGGTGAGAAGAGCGTTCCAATTTATGATGAAAATGGTGATGAGCAAACGACCACTGTGCATGTTGACATCAGTAGTATAGAAGTAAAGCAGTATTGGCTGAAGGAGGATTGGTTCTTTGATCGTCAGCATTCAACAATGGATGTTCGAATTATTGGTTTATGCCCTGTTCGTTTTTATGTGAAGGATGATAGTGGTGAAGATGCCGAAGTGCGTAAGACTCAAGTATTTTGGATTTATTTCCCTGAAGTGCGTCGTATTTTGGCTAATCACGAAGTGTTCAACAACAACAATGATGCCGAGCGTAAGTCTTTCGATGACATATTTATGAAACGTTATTTTAACAGTTTCATTGTCAAGGTATCTAACGTTTATGACGATCGTGGAATATCAGAGTATTCTATGGGTATCCAATCATTGCTTGAAGCTGATAAGTTTAAGAATCAGATTAATGATTACGAGCAGGATTTGTGGGAATATTAATATTCTTTCTATATTTTAAAAAGCCAGGTTTATGCCTGGCTTTTTTATTTTGTAGGTATTGTATTCTTGTTTTGGAATTTTCGGTCCTCAAGTATTGCCTATTTGCTGGTGATTTTCAATGTATTGATGTGGCCTGTATATTTCAATGCATTTGATGTCGCTTATTTGGCGTTTGTAGTGACAATAAACTATAGCGCAGTAGTATCTGCAATGTTGATGGCAGTGGTGTCAGGTTCATTGGCTTCTTCGTCAATGTTGGCTGATGACTGGCTTGAGGGATACAGAATGTCGAGTATCTGGTTGGTGCCAATTCCATTGTGGTTGTTGTTTCGCAGGATTATTACGGTTGCCGTGTCTTGTGGTATGCGTATCAGCGAGGTTTTGAATCCGTGCCACCAGCCACTGTGAAATACTATTGGCACCTCGTTTTCGCCAAATGTTGTAATACGCCAGCCATAACCATAGTTTGAGCGTGCCTTTGGCCGTTTCCCCATTGGTCGAAATGCCAGTTGCAGTGTGTCTGGGTTGATTATTCTGCCTGAATAAAGTCCTTGATCCCATTTGAACAGGTCGATTGTGGATGAGTATATGCCTTTATCTCCCAAAAAATGGTCAAGATAATTGTCGGAGGCGGGTGTTCGACCACGTACGTAACCTGTTGCGTGTGGCGGATACTCGATGCATTTCATTGCCCTATAGGCGAATGTGTTGCTCATCTGCAATGGCTTGAAAATGTGTGTTTCAAGGTACGACTCGAATTTTAATCCTGAAACAGTCTCTACAATGGTGGCCAAAACTGCATAGCCCGTATTGCTATATTGAAATTTGCGGTTTGGCGTGAAATATGCTCTTTCGTTTGACTCGATTAGGTCTGCAACTATCTGCTGATTACTGAAGTACAAGTCGTTACGCATAGGCTTGCGGTCGCAAAGGTAGTGGTAGTTTGGCAGGCCAGAGCGATGTACAAGCATCTGGTGTATGGTGATGTCGGGATATGGGAAATTCGGGAGGTAATCGGTGACTTTATCAGTGAGTTTCAGTTTGCCTTGCTCATAAAGTTGCAGAATGGCAACTGCGGTGAACTGCTTTGACACTGATGCTAATTGGAATGCGGTTGTGTCGGTATTTAGTTCTTTGCTCTTGATGTTTGCGTATCCAAATGATTTGGCATATAGGATGCTGTCTTTTTGCCCGATAAGTATTGAACCACTGAAATTCCCGTTTTTGCTTATTATGTTGATGGCAGAATCAACTTGTGCAATTTGCTGTTGGGTGATTGTTATTTTTGTTTCTTGACGCTTATATTCTTCTATTTGAACTATTTCGGGTTGCTGTGTATGCTGGCTTCCCACTATCAGAGTAATGATAGTCAGCAACAACAATGTCAATTCAGCCTTGAATTTTTTCAAAAACATTGCAATAGAATTCTTCGCAAAGATAAGTTTTATGGAGTTTTAATCAATATAATTGCGTTTGCGCAGAAACATTTAAGCGCTACATTTCCAAAGGTTTCATATTAAATCATATCTTGCAAGACTAAAACGTTGTAACGTGGGCAAAATTAGTGTAATAGTTGTTTTAGCATTGATATTGAGTACATTGCATTCAATGGCTCAAGATGGAAACTATACAGCAATGGCAAACGCATCGGTGATGCAGGAAGGTCTGTGGTCAGTAAACAACAACCAGGCAGGACTTGGCAATCTGGAAAAGTTTACGGTTGGAATGTGCTATCAAAACAGGTTTCAGTTGTCGGAGACCAGCACAAAGTCGGTGGCTATGGCATTACACACCAAGACTGGCAATTTTGCATTGAGCTACAACAGGTTTGGCTACTCACTTTATTCTGAAAATAGTTTCGGCTTGGCTTATGCGCGTAATTTCGGCGACTTGATTTTGGCTGGTCTTCAGTTCGATTACCTAAATATAAACCAGACAGAAGCGTATGGCGACAAGGACGTTTTCCTTTTTGAAGTTGGATTGATTGCGAAGCCAATCGAAAATTTGCAGGTTGGAGCCCATATATACAATCCTACTAAGGCGAAAATGGCTGATTATGAGGATGAACGTGTTAACACTTCATTTAGGTTCGGGTTGAATTACTACTTCTCGAAAATTGTTCAGTTGGCTGTGGAGGCGGAAAAGACAATGCAGTCGGATATGCGTGTAAAAGTTGGCATTGAGTATCAGCTTATTACCGACTTATTTCTACGCACTGGTTACAGGTCAGAACCAAACGAGTTTTGCTTTGGTGCAGGTTATTCCTTTAAGGGCCTGACATTCGACTTGTCTTTCTCAACTCACCAATATTTGCCAATGTCAACTCAGTTGTCGCTAAGTTATTCATTATGATTGTGTTGCTTAACTTTTGGCCTTTTGTTGCGAAGCTGCTTACTGCCACTTTGTTGCAGTTCCTGTCCATTTTCGGAGTCTTTATAGTGTTTGGCTTGGTGCTGTATCTGCTGGCACGTCGTACCAGGCACTTGTTTGTCGAGATTCTGGGAGAAAAATCGGATATATATTTTACAGGATGGCTTGGCACTCCAGTTCACGAGTTGGGACACGCAATTTTCTGCATACCGTTTCTTCATAAGATAACTGACATAAAATTGTTTTCAGTAAATGATGAAGATGGCTCTTTAGGCTATGTCAACCATTCATACAACCCGATGAATCCGTGGCATCAGATTGGCAATTTCTTCATATCAATGGGACCGATTCTATTCGGCTCGTTGATCATTTACCTATTGGTCAGATTCTTGTTGCCGTTCAATTATCAAATACTTTCGTTGCTTTCAGGCTCTTCCGCTGACCTTACTTCGGTGGCGGGATTCTGCAATCTGCTTACGCAAACTCTAAATTCGGCGATACAGATGATGTCGGCATTGTTTTCGTCTGTCCATATCCACCAATGGCAATTTTGGGTATTCCTGTACGTATGTGTCTGCATTTCGTCGCATATGGAATTGAGCCCCCCAGACCTTTCCGGACTCGGGTCGGGAACTGTTGCGATATTGATTATTTTACTAATAATCAACTTGGTATTGATGTTACTTAATATCAATGGAGGGTTTATGATGTCGATAGGGCATTGGACAAGCCTGACAACTGGCATTTTCACTTTGGCGGTGACTGTTTCGGCGTTCAATCTTTTGCTTAGTTTCATCGTGCTGAATATAATATCATTGATAATCAATAAAAAAATAATATTCTGATGCGTTGGTTATCGGTTGCCATATTATTGATGTTTGCAGTTGTCCAATTGCGGGCGCAGGATGATGCGAGCCGACGTCAGACTATAGAGACTCTGTTGGAGGATATTTCGGAAAATACTGACGATGAATCGGATTTGGAACAGCTTGCCGAAGACCTTGATTTCTATCTTCAAAATCCAATAAACATTAACGCCACCAATGCTGAAGAGTTGTCGAAACTGCATTTCCTGAACGAGTTTCAGGTGGCAAGCCTTCTTGATTATGTGCGAAGGAACGGTGCTTTTGTGACCGTGTATGAGTTGCAGATGGTTGACGGCTTTGACCAAAACGACGTGTTCCGTCTGTTACCCTTCATAACGTTGGCTCAGCCAGATGAGTCGTCGGGATTCAACATCAAGCGTGTCTTGAAGTATGGAAGGAATGAGTGGCTTACGCGTGCTTCGTTCACCGTCGAAGAGCCCGACGGCTATGTTGACGTTCCTGATTCGGTGCGTGCTTCAAGCCCCGAAAAACATTATCCTGGAAACAGAATGAAACTGTTCAGCCGTTATTCATTCAACTTCAACAAGCAAGTGACAGCGGGAATTACAGCGGAAAAGGACCCTGGCGAGCAGTTTTTCAAGGGGCATCAGAAAAAAGGTTTCGACTATTATTCGGCATACATTGCCGTGCACGATTTGGGCAAAGTGGAGACTTTGATTGTCGGCGACTTTCAGGCGAAATTCGGGCAGGGTTTGGTGGCCTGGTCGGGAATGTCGTCGGGGAAATCGGCGTATGTGATGGATATCCGCAAGAAAGGTGCAGGTGTGAAGAAATACTCATCGGCCGATGAGAATCTTTTCTATCGGGGAGTGGCCACCACTCTGAATTTCGGCTCAATCAAGACTACGTTTTTCGGCTCGCATAAGAAGATTGATGCCACTCTGGCCGAACAGGACACGTCGATTGCCGAAGGCTTGGGCTTCTCTTCGTTTGGAACAACTGGCCTGCACGCCACGCCTGCACAGATTGAAAAGGAGGATGCCATCGAAGAAAGTGTCTGGGGAGCCAATATCAGTTTCAACCACAATAATTTCAAGTTGGGTGCGAGTGGGCTAGGCTATCAGTTCGACAAGGGGTTTGTGAAAAAGGAACAGCCGTTGTACAAGTTCGACTTTGAGGGACGCAAGAATTTGAATGTCAGTGTTGATGCGCAATATACATTTGGCGGAATGTATCTTTTCGGTGAGTACGCAATGTCGTCGAACGGTGGCAAGGCATTGGTGGCAGGTTCATTGATGAATTTGGCTCCGGGGCTGATGGCTTCGGTTTTGTATCGCAACTATTCGCGCGATTATCAGGCGAGATATGCCAATGGATTTGCCGAAGGCTCAAAGACTCAAAACGAGGAAGGGTTCTTTTTCGGCATAGAGGCTACGCCAATAAAGAAATGGCGAGTGTCGGCGTATTACGACATTTACAAGTTTCCTTGGATACGTTACGGGCTGAATGCGCCGTCGCGCGGAAACGATTTTTTGGCACAAATTGATTTCGCACCAAGTCGCAATACCACAATGTATTGGAAGTTCAAGACTGAGACGAGCCAAACGCCTGGCGACACTGAAGATGGCGGAGTCAAGCCACTTGTCGACCTTACGCGCTGGACTCTGCGCTATCACTTGAATTACGCTGTGGGCGACCATTGGCAGTTTAAGAACAGAATAGAGTTTTCGGGCTACAAAAAGGGCGATATGTCCACCGAAACAGGTTGCGTGATTTATCAGGATGTGATTTGCTCGCCATTCCGTGTTCCGTTGAGTTTCGCGTTCAGATATGCGATTTTTGAGACCGAATCGTACAATTCGCGAGTCTATCTGTATGAGAACGACGTGCTTTATGCCTACTCGATGCCAATGGTTTACGGGAAGGGCACAAAGACGTATCTGCTTGCCACTTGGAAGCCATTCGACAAACTCACCATTTGGGCCCGCGTCTCGCGCTTGTGGTATGCCGACAAGGAGACAATCGGCACATCGCCAAATATGATTGACGCCAACCACAGAACCGATGTCAATCTGCAAGTAAGGCTGAAATTCTGAAGCCACATCTGTATTTTAGTTGAAAAGACGATTGAGGCACGTCTAGTTTAGGTTGATGCGCCGTTTTTTTCATACTGATTTTCATCGTTTTTTACAGGATGCCAATTTGGCGTCAGCACGGAAGTTTATCCTGACAGGTGCTGGTCCATTATTCAATGAAGTTATTTCAAATTGATTGATTTGAAATAAAACGATTTGAAATAAAAGGCTTTGAAATGAATGTATTTCAAACTAAAATATTACATTTGTGCAAGTAAAATAGGATAAACACAAATGAGCGTACCATTCATATACGGAAAAATGGCTGAAACCGAAGATTTTACAGATCGCATTGAAGATTGTAAAAGGCTTGTGGCAAATCTTAAAGGAGGTATCAGCACCATATTAATATCGCCACGCCGATGGGGAAAGACTTCGCTTGTGAACAAGGCAATGAAGGAAATTGCCACCGACAGCAATTACCTTACCTGCCAAATGGATGTTTTCAACTGCCGTACTGAACAGCAATTTTACCAAACCTTGCTCAATTCGGTCTTGAAATCGACAACAAACAGGATTGATGAAGTGCTTGGCACAATCAAGAAATACATCAGCGCTTTTGGGCCAAAGATTTCAATAGGCGACGGTCCAATGTCGGAGGTAAATATTGGCATTGATTTCGATAATCATCAATATTCGCCAGATGAAATACTCGACCTTGCCGAAAAAATAGCCACCGACAAAGGCAAAAAACTGATAGTCAGCATTGATGAATTCCAGAACATAGAGAATTTCGACGACCCGATTGGATTTCAGCGGAAACTGCGTTCGCACTGGCAATTGCAAAAATCTGTATGTTATTGTCTTTATGGTAGCAAGCGACATATGCTGATGGATATTTTCAGCAATTATGAGATGCCATTCTACAAATTTGGCGACATAATGATGCTTGACAAAATCGCGCTTGCCGATTGGGTGCCATTCATAGTCAAACGCTTTAGCGACACAGGCAAGGAGATTGACCCTTCATTTGCATCAACAATAGCCACAAGGGTGGAATGCCACCCATATTATGTCCAGCAATATGCGCAGGCAGTGTGGATGCTTACCGGCAAGACGGTTGAAGAGCCGACTTTGGACATTGCCATAAGGCAGATTATTGACCGCTCGGCGTTGCTAATGAGCAAAATAACTGACGACTTGCGACCAAAGCAAATAAGTTTTCTTGTTGCAATAGCTAAAGGCGAGAGGAATCTGACCGGTTCGGCTACGCTCAAGAAATACAATTTGGGCACATCCGCAAATGTCAAGAATCTAAAAAAAGTGGTGATTGATAAGGATTTGGTGGATGAGAACAAAGGCGGAATGCTGGAGATACAAGACCCTATTTTCAGGATGTGGCTGTTGGAAAACTTTGACAGAAGCCAATTTTAGATTTGTGGCGTTCCGCTTTCGCGAAATTCGAGAGGGTGACAATAGTAAAAAATGTATATTTGTAGAAGAACAATAATTAATAACTGATTATTATAGAGAGAGACAATTAAAAATATTACATAACAACGCATTAACTATTATTCACGTTCAAAATAAGCCTGCGAAACTGATTTTGAAATCGGATAAAAGTTCAGGGACTGCCTTGAAGTGTATACATCTCATTGGTAATGCCCACCTTATGGTGTGGACGTTTCTTGAGATGTATGGGTTTCCTTCGCAGGCTTTACCTGAACGTGATAGAAAAAGGTCGCACCTTTTTTATCCCCGATTACAGATGATTGATAGTTGTGCCGAAAACTATCAATCACTATGGCAGGAAACAATACTCTTTCAAAAGCGAAAACCGCCAAGAAAGATGAATTCTACACGCAACTCAGCGATATTGCCAACGAGTTGAAACACTATAAACAGCATTTTGCAGGCAAAACGGTGTTTTGCAACTGCGACGATCCTTACGAGAGCAATTTCTTTAAATACTTTGCTCTCAATTTCAATGTTTTAGGATTAAAAAAACTTATAGCAACCTGCTACGACGGCTCGCCTGTTGCCGACACGCAAATGTGTCTTTTTGAGCCTGAAGCACCCTACGGAAAGCAGGAAAAAACGCGTGTGCCACACAAAATTGTGATTACCGAAGTGAACGATGTTAACGGCGATGGTGCAACCGACCTTGCCGACGTGGAGTGGCTGATTAAGAACGATAAAAACGTGCTTACAACCTTGCAAGGCAACGGCGATTTTCGTTCTGAAGAGTGCGTGGAATTGCTCAAAGAAGCCGACATTGTGGTAACGAATCCGCCATTTTCGCTGTTCCGCGAATATGTGGCACAACTTGTTCAGTATGATAAAAAATTCTTGATTATTGGAAATCAAAATGCCATTACTTACAAAGAATGTTTCAAATTGATAAAAAATAATCAATTATGGCTAGGAAGTTGTTTATCGTTTAGTGCATTCAAAGTGCCTGCCGATTATGAGGAGAAAAGTACACGCTTTTGGATAGACGAAACGGGACAAAAGTGGCGCTCTATGGGAAATGTTTGTTGGTTTACAAACCTAGATAATACCAAACGCCACGAAGTGCTTGATTTATACAAAACATATTCGCCAGAAGAGTATCCAAAGTACGATAATTACGATGCTATAAATGTTGATAAAGTGGCAGATATTCCTTGCGATTACGATGGCGTAATGGGCGTGCCAATTACGTTTTTGGATAAATATAATCCTGAACAGTTTGAGATAAAAGGCATTGATAGATATGTTGTGGATAACCCAAACTATGGCAAAAGATTTTCAATAAATGGGAAGGAAACCTATGCCCGAGTATTAATTCGCAAAAAACAATAATATTATGGAAATTACATTAACCCCAATCCGCATTGGCGATTTGTATGCGGGATTCAGCAACAGTGAAGAAGAAGGCGTATTTGGCTACGGTGGCAAACTAAACATTCGTCCAAAGTATCAGCGTGAGTTTGTTTACAGTGAAAAGCAACAGGTTGCGGTTATTGAAAGTGTCCGTAAAGGGTTTCCGCTCAATGTTATGTATTGGGTTGAAAACGAAGACGGTACATTTGAATTGCTCGATGGACAGCAACGCACAATGAGCATTTGTGAATTTTTGAGTGGCAACTTTTTTGTCAATTGGAACGGTGCGCTTAAAAGTGGCGTAAACCTTACTCCCGACGAATTGCAAAAATTTAAGGACTACCAATTGATGGTGTACATTTGTCGAAACGGTAGCGACAGTGAGAAACTCGATTGGTTCCGCACCATAAACATCGCTGGCGAAGAACTCACCGATCAGGAAATTCGCAATGCCGTATATTCTGGCCCATTTGTCACCGAAGCAAAAAAGAAATTCAGCAAGACTGGTTGCGTCGCATACAAAATGGGTAACAATTATATGAGTGGTTCGCCAATTCGTCAAGACTATTTGGAAAAGGTGATTTCGTGGTTCAGTAACGGCAATATTGAAGAATATATGGCGGAGCATCAGCACGAAACCAATGCAGATGAGTTGTGGCTTTATTTTCAAAATGTTATAAACTGGGTGAAGACAAAGTTCAGGTAACCGTAAACGGAAAGGCTTACTCTGTTGA